>NZ_JBVHVT010000024.1:0-5048 GCF_055564695.1 Streptomyces sp. NPDC029014 | reverse complement strand
GTGCGTACGCCACCCACTGCGGGCGTGGCGTACGCACCACCGCGCTCCGGCGCGTTCGCCCCGCCAAGCCGCCTGACGGCGCGTCGAGAACGCAGCACCGATCGGATGCGCCGTGCCGCGCCGCCGCGTAGGCACGGCGACCCCCGGCACCTTCTCCGCGGCCCGTGCCACCGGCCGGGCGGCGCACCCTGCTCCAGGACGTGGCCCGCCGCGCCCCACGCCAGCCCCCCCCGGTACCACCGGGCGCGGGGCGAGGTGCCTCGACGACCGCGGAAGGTGCTGCTATGCAAAGGGGGTGACCCATGATGCGATAGCCGGCGCTCCCTTCGACGCACTGCTCTGCGACGTCGACAACGTGATCCGCTTCTACGATCCGGGACTGCTCCCGGAGCTGGAGCGGCACGCGGGGCTGGCGGAGGGCACGACCGCGCGGGTGGCCTTCGCTCCCGAACGGGACCTGCCGCTGCTCCTGGGCGAGATCACCAAACGGCAGTGGGTGGATTCCATCGTGCTGGGCCTGGCCGACCGCGTGCCGGAGCCGGTCGCCCGCGAGTTGGGCACGGCGTTCGCCGAGGCCCCCTTCCGGGCCGACGAGGCGGTGGTGGCGCTGCTCCGCCGGGCGCGGGCCCACATGCCCCTGGTGCTCGTGACGAACGCCACCGAGGAACTGGAGGCGGACCTGGTGACGCTGGGGCTGGCCGACCTCGCGCACCACGTCGTCAGCAGCGCCCGGGTCGGGGTCGCCAAGCCGGACCGCCGGATCTACGAGATCGCGGCCGACAGGGCCGGCGCCGCCGTGTCCCGCTGCCTGTTCGTGGACGACCGGGCCGAGAACGTCGAGGCGGCGGTCGCGATCGGCATGACGGGCGTGCACTACCGACAACTCGCCGACCTCAGCGCGGTGCTGGACTTCCTGCCGCCCCGCTGAGACCCGCCGCGCGGGGGCGCGCCCGGCCCCCTACCCGTGTCCCCCGGTCGACGCCCGAACGGACCGCGGGGGCCGCGGGCGGCCCGGCCGGTTCGGCTCGCGCCGCGCAGTCCCCGCCCGCACGGCGCGCGCTCAGCGGGCCCCGGCCGTGTGCCGGCGGCATTCGTCCAGGACAGACACCCCGTCGCGCCCCGCGCCCGGCGGCCCGTGTGAGCCGGGAGACTAACGGGTGTCCCCGGCACCGACGTCGGTACCGGTACCGGCCTCCGCCGGGCCCTGCCACAGCATGAGGTTGCTCATCAGTTCCGCCTGTTCGACGGCGTCGTCGAGCGCGTGGTGGGTGTGGCGGCGGCGGGAGCGGAGCTCGGCCGGCATGCGGCCCTTGACCGCGGCCCGCAGCGGGACCCGTGCCTTCGCCGCGTAGAGGGTCTTCATGTCCAGGCAGCCGGAGTGCCCGAAGGGGCTGTCGCCGCCGAACCGCATCAGGTACCAGTACAGGAAGGTCCAGTCGTAGGAGGCGGGGTAGCCGCACATCACCGGCTGCGCGCCGGCGTCCTCGGCCACCGTGCGCACCCACCGGCGGAACGCGGCCATGGCCGCGCCCGGGTCGGTGCCCTCGCGCAGCAGCCGGTCCCGGTCGAGCCCGCTGACGGCCAGGGCCTCGGGGTCGTACTGGTCGCTGATCGGCCGCAGTTCGCGGTAGAAGGTCCGCCGCTCGGGATCGGCGGCCGTGTAGCGGGCACCGTCCTGCCGGCCGGCGACGGCGGCACCGAAGCTGATCATGGAGTAGGGGCCGGGGATCGGGCCGTCGGCCTCGATGTCGACGGAGATGTAGAGGCTGGGGCGCGCGGTACGGGCTGGCATGTGCCGAGCATGCCAGCCCGCACGGCGCTCGTTCATCCGGATTTACGGGGCCGGGGTGAGGTACATCCCCGTCTGGTCCGCGCCCGCGGTGTTCTTGCAGCCGACGCCCGAGGTGGGGCCCTGGCCGACGGCGAGGGCCAGGCAGCGGCCCAGCGCCAGTTGGCCGAAGTGGTTCGGGTGCATGGACTCCTGGACCAGCCCCTGCGTCTCGCTGCTGTCGATCCAGCGCGCCCACTCGCTCGTCTTCGCCGACGCCGGCGCGGCGGAGGTGACCTGCTTGCTGGCCTTCGCGCACACCTCGCGGCCCTGCATCATGTCCCGCAGGTCCAGGAACTGCACGCCCTTGGCCGCCGCCACCGCCTTGAGGCGGTTCGCGATCTGCGGGACGAGGGAGTCCCGCGCCCAGTCGGAATCCCGGTTCCAGAACGGGCAGCCGCCGGTGTTCAGGCGGCTCCAGTCGCTCTGGGTGTAGCGGTTCTCCGCGCCGCGCGGGATCGGCGACGGGTAGGACTGGAGCACGATCCGGTACGCGGAGTCGCCGTAGCCGGCGGCGCGCATCACGGCCCGGACCTCGTCCACGGACTTCCCGACGTTCGCCATGACGCCGTCGATCTTCTGGTCGACGCCGTACTGCTGGTCGTCGTAGCAGTACGAGTTCCAGATCACGAAGTCGAGCGCGCAGTCCTTGATGATGTCGGCGAAGCCGAGGTCGTTGCCGCCGATGGACAGGGCGATGACCTTGACGTCGTGGCTGGCGGCGACGGCGGCGAGCTGGTCGGCCTGCGGGGCCTCGCCCTTGTAGGGGACGCCGCCGTTGACGGAGCGGAACACGTTCTCGGTGGTGGCGCCGGAGCAGGCCAGGTTGATCGCGACGTCCGCGATCGCCCCGGCGCTCTTGACCTCGGCGGAGTCGGAGCGGTGGCATCCGCCCGCGGTGGTGCCGTACACCTTCGACGGGTCGTACACGCTGCCGCTGACCCAGGCCCGGTCGGTGCCGGTCCGACTGCCGGTGTTGGTGAGGCTGTTGCCCTTCCAGCGCCCGGCCTCGCCGGAGATGTAGCTGTCGCCCATGGACACCACGGCGGTGGGCCCGGTCCCGGGCGCGGCGGCCGCCGTCCCGGCGGGGGCGGCGACGAGTGCGCCGACGGCGAGCGGCAGGGCCAGCCCGGCCCCGGCCAGTCGGCGCACCCGGCGGCGTGTCCTGTCCTTGCTGGCGTAGCGGAATCCGATCACGACGGAACTCCTGCGGTAGGCCATGCCGGAGCCGGAGCGCGAGAGAACTCCGGGGCATGGCTGGGGAAGTGGGGGACACCGCCGGCCGGTGGCACGGAGAAGGTGACACGCCCTGGCTTGTTACCGCTAGGTAGCCGCAGATTACGATGACGTAACGACCGACCGGTCGTTCGGCCGCCCGAGTTCCACTTCAGGCGGCCCGGAATTCCGTGCGCACCACCCCGCCGCAGCCCGGTACGGTCACCCGACCGGACCGGGAGATACGGGGGTTGAAGGTGGTGCGACGGCAGTACGACCAACGGGTGCTCAGCCTGGTCGAAGTGCGCGGCGGAACACGGGACTTCGACCAGGCCAGAGCCGCGTTCGGCGCGCAGGGATGGCCCGTCGTGGCCGAGTTCGGCCGCGGGGAGGGCCCCTCCGCCGGAGTCCTCAGCGCCGATTCCGGGGCCCGCCTGTTCTGCGTCGAGGTCCGGCTCTTCGGCGCGCGCAACAGTCGTACCGAGCGGGCGGCCGGCTGGCGGATCCGTCAGCTCGCGAAGTCGGCCGTACTCGAGATGTACGTACGCCGCACCGAGCTGGTGGACGCCGACCGGGAGCAGCTGGAGGAGTACCGCTCCCACACCACCGCCCACCGGCCCGACCCGCGGCGTGCGGCGGGCCGGCGCGCGCGGGTCCTGGAGCGCTGGGGCCGCTACGACACCGGGTCCATCGCACTCGGCACGCCGTCAGAGGCCAGGCGGCTGGCCCGCATGGGCCTTCCGGGCGGCTCACCCGCCCGCCCCGGACTGGACGTACGGATGTCCCCGCGGCGCGGCGGGCGCGACCGGGAGCTGCCGCGCGAGGACGAGTTCGACAGGCGCCTGGGTCGGGTCTTCGGCTGGCTGCTCGTGATGGCCTTCACCATCGGCTGCTTCCGGCAGGCACAGGGCCCGTTGCGCTGGCCGTTCCTGCTGATCGGCTGCGGTTGCCTCGCCGGTGCGCTGGTCTGCGCCGCCCGGGGCGGTGCGGTACCGCGGACGGCGGCCGGCGGCACCGGCCCGGGAGCCGCGGCCCGGCGTCGGGCGGACAGGGCGGCGCGCCTGCGGGGGCTGGTCGGCGGGGCGGTGGCCGCCGCCGTCTTCCTCTGCCTGGTCTACGGGGTGCCCGGGGGGTCTCCGTGGACACCGCTGCACATGCTGGTCACCGCTGCGGTCACGGTGACCGTCGTCGGCATCTGGCTCCTGATGCGCCAATGGACCACGTGGACGGAGTGGTTGACGGCCACCGTGCCGCTCGCGGTGACCCTCGTGACCGGCCTGGTCGTCGCCTCCGGTTCCGTGCTCCACGGGCTGTACGCGGACGGCCTCGACCTCACCCCGGACGAACTCGACGTGCCCGGTCTGTGGCAGGTCGTGGCCGGGGCGAAGCTGGTCTCCTATCTGGGTTTGGGGCTGCTCGGGCCGGCGCTGTGGGGGATCGCCAAGCACTTCCACTTCCCCTTCACCAAGCCCGGCGAGCACCTCAACGTGGTGGTGTACGTCCTCCTCTACGTCGGGGTCGTCGCCTCCCTCGTGGGGCTCGCCCTCGACAACGCCGCGCGGGCGGTCGCCCGCACCCAGGAGGCGGCCGAGCAACGCCGCGCCGCGCCCTCCTACTTCGGTGTGGAACCCGAGTGGACCTGCGTCCAGCCGACCGTTCCCCCGGCCGGGCTCAACACCGAGGGAGGGCTGCTCGATCCCGGCCGGCCGTACCTGTTCTTCGGCGTCGCCGACAAGATGGCGCTGCTGTGGAACACCGAGACGGACGCGCCGTTGAAGGAACCCGTCGGTCAGGTCCGGCTCGTCCCCGCCGAGGACCCGGCGCGGCCCTGCCCGCCGCCGACCGGATGACCGGCTGACCGGCGGGAGCGGGCGGAGCCCGGGCCGGACGTGACCGGCCCCGACCCTCACGGGATGCCGTTGGCTCATTCGCCCCGTTGAGCTTGTGCTCGGCGGGGCGAAGTGCTGCCAGGTGGGAGGTGCGGGTTCGGGCGCGGGGCCTGTTG
>NZ_JBVHVT010000023.1:0-106460 GCF_055564695.1 Streptomyces sp. NPDC029014 | reverse complement strand
CAACACCAGCGGCGTCCAGGTCAACGCCCCGGCCCTGCGCCAGACGCCGGGCGCGACCAGCGGCGCGAGCACCGCGATGGGCTTCAACGGCACCAGCCAGCTGGTCCACAGCGACCGCCGCCAGACCGTGTCGAGCGCCTTCACCATCGAGACCTGGTTCAAGACGAACAGCACGCGCGGCGGCAAGCTCGTCGGCTTCGGCAACAACACCACGCGCAGCAGCGGTACGTTCGACAAGCACATCTACATGACCAACACCGGCCGCCTGGCGTTCGGCGTGTACAGCGGCTCGTCGAAGACCATCACCACCGGCCTGTTCGACACGTACAACGACAACAAGTGGCACCACGTGGTCGCCACCCAGGGCCCGTCCGGCATGGCCCTGTACGTCGACGGCCAGAACAAGGGCACCCTGAACGTCACGGACTCCCTCTCGTACGCGGGCTACTGGCACGTGGGCGGCGACAACCTGTCCGGCTGGCCGAACCGCCCCACGAGCAACTTCTTCGCCGGCCAGATCGACGAGACGGCCGTCTACCCGAAGGCGCTCACCGAGGCCCAGGTCAAGAACCACTTCGACCTGGCGAAGGCCCCGTCCGACACGGTCTCCAAGGTCACCGCGACCGAGGACACCTACGTCAACCAGGGCGCCCCGAGCGCCGCCAACGGCGCCGCCACCTCGCTGGCCGTCCGCGGCAACCCGCTGTACCAGACCTACCTGCGCTTCAACGTGCCGGCCGCGCCGGCCGGGCAGGTCCTGAAGTCCGCCGTCCTCCAGGTCAAGACCTCGACCCAGGCCGGAGCCGGCACCGCCGACACCGTCTCCGTGGTCCCGGTCACCGGCACCTGGAGCGGCGACACCACCTCGTACACCACCAGGCCCGCCGTGGGCACCACCCCGCTGGGCACCTTCGCCGCCATCCCGGACGGCTCGGCCCTGCAGAGCGCCACGCTGGACACCGCCGCCGTCACCTCGGCGCTCGGCACCAGCTACGGCGTGGCGCTGACCAGCACGGGCACCGACCCGTTGTGGCTGTGGTCCAAGGAGTCGACCGCCGCGGACGCCGCTCCGCAGCTGATCCTCACCTTCGGCCCGAAGTAACCGCACGGGGGAGCGCGGGGTCCGGCCGTCGACGCCGGGCCCCGCGCTCGCTCTGTCTCCCCGAACGACCGGCAAGTACAGGAGCCCTCCTGATGTACCGACGCTCCGCCGCGGCTGCTGTTCTGCTGGCCGCAGCCCTGACCCTGACCGCCTGCAGCTCCGGCGGCGACGGCGGGTCCGCCGAGGCGGCCAAGCCCAAGCCGCCGGCCGCCTCGTCGGTCCCGGACCCGGCGGATGCCACCGGCACGCCCCCGTCGCCCGGGGCGAAGCCGACGGGTCCCGTCCTCCCGGACGCGAAGCTCACCCCGAAGACGGGCAGCTTCACGGACAAGGAGAAGACGTACCTCAGCGGTCGGGTGCCGGAGAAGATGGACCCGGCAGCCTTCCTCCAGACCGGGCAGGAGTCCTGCCAGCGGGTGGCGCGCACCGCCAAGCGCGACAAGGACGCGGCGACCGGAGCCGTCATCGCCGGCGAGGTCCCCGACGCGACGAACGCCATCACCCACCTGTGCCCTGAGCAGAAGCCGATCCTGGCCGCCGCCGAGAAGGGCTTCCCGGACGGCACCCGCCCGGCGCCCGCACAGGGCACCTACCGGGCGCTGACCACCCAGGGCGCCGCCTGCACCTGGCAGGTCAAGGGCAAGGACGGTGCGGTGGTGGCCTCCGGCCCGGAGACCGCCCCGAAGCCGGGAGACAAGATCACGGCCTCGGTCCCGGCGGGCGCGGCGGAGTTCACCTCCACCGGCTGCTACGCCTGGATCCCCGCGTAACCCCGCACCACCACCAGCGCCCCCGCGGACCCGGAGCACCGGACCCGCGGGGGCGCGGTCGTGTCCGGTCGTGCGCGGCCCGGGCAGCCCGCCGCCGGGACCCGGCCGCTACGGCAGGTCGCCGGCCGGGAGCCAGCGGGCCGGGTCCGTTCCCCAGCGCGAGGGGCCCGCGGGCCAGTCGCCCGGACCCGCGGCCAGCGGCGGCGCCGCGTACCGCAGCCTGCCGTACGCCGACGGGGTCTCCCGCAGCCAGGGCTCGGGCCCGGGCGCCCCGGGTCCGTACGCCGCCGGCCCGGTGTCGGCGGGCGCGGGCCCGACCGGGGTGGCCGGCTGCCGCGGCACCTCCCGGACCAGCCAGGAGGCCGTCCCGGCCAGCGAGAACCGCAGCACCCGCCCGCCGCCCTCCGCCAGCGCGCGCAGCACCCCGGCGGCCAGCAGGTACCCCGTCCCGTGGTCCAGCGCCTGTGCGGGCAGCACCCCCGGCGCCCCGTCGGGGCCCGCCTCGGCCGCGGCGATCCCGTACCCCGCCTGGACCAGCGAGTCGAAGCCCCGGCGCCCCGCCCACGGGCCGTGCCACCCCCAGGCGCACACCTGGGCCACCACCAGCCCCGGCCGGCGCGCCGCCAGTTCCCCGGCGGCCAGGCCGTACCGGTCGAGGGCCCCGGGCCGGTACCCCGCGACCACCACGTCGGCCTCCGCCAGCAGTTCCCCGAAGACCTCCCGGTCCGCCCGGTCGGCGAGGTCCAGGCGGGCCGACCGCTTCCCGAAGCCGGTGTCGGCGTGGGCGTCGTCCGCCTCGGGCATCCCGGGCGGGTCGATCCGCAGCACGTCGGCGCCGAGCAGCCCGAGCGTGCGGGTGGCCACCGGCCCGGCGATCACCCGGGTCAGGTCGAGCACCCGCACCCCGGAGGCGGGCAGCCGGCCGGCCCCGAGCTCCCGCCCGCGCCCACCGGTCCCCTGCACCTCCACCAGCGGTTGCGGCGCCCCGAACCCCTGGGTCACGGCCACCGCCAGCCCGCCCGCCGCGTACACGGCCTCCTGCACCTCGACGGCCCTCCGCCCGGCCAGCTCCGCCCGCAGCCGCTCCGGAGTCAGCCCGCCGGACCCGGAGCCGGAGCCGAGGACGCGTTCCAGTGCGGCCCGGTGGTGCGGATAGTTGGCGTGCGTGCGCAGCCATCCGTCGGCGGCGCGCCAGAACCCGGACAGCGGCGCGAAGGACACCGGGGCCCGCCCGTCGACCCGAAGGTGCCGCTCACTCGTGAACGCCGTCGACACCGCCCCCTCGTCGACCACCAGGCCGGGCAGGTCCGCCACCGCCCTTCCCGCCCGTACGGCCGCCAGCTCGGCCGCGGCCAGCGAGCACACCCCCACGCTCGCCCGCGCCAGTTCGCGCACCGGCAGCCGGGCCGCGCCCAGAGCCCCGGCGCCCCGGTACCCCACCCGCCCGCTCAGCCCGGGTGCACCGCCGAGCGCCGTCCATGCCTGCCGGGTCGCCGGGTCCCCGCCCTCATCGATGATCATCCGCCCATTGTCGGGGGCGGGGAGCCGGCTGTCAGCTGTAGCCGATGGCGCAGCCGCGGCGCAGCGCGTGCTCCGCCGCCCCCAGGTACAGCGCGGTGAAGTAGGCCGCGTCCAGCTGTTCCAGCCAGGGGCCGGCACCGTCCGCGGCGGCCCTCCGCACGTCCAGGTCGGCGAACCAGCCCGTCAGCGCGAGGTTCCCGCCGTCCCGCGGCACGCTCTCCGGCAGCCCCAGCACCCCGGCCAGCCGCCGGCCCGCCTCGGCGGCGCGGTGCGCACTGCGGACCCGGGCCCCGTCGCCCCCCAGCTCCGCCGAGACCGGCAGTTCGATGACGCCGGGGAAGTCCACCGGCACCAGCACGTCCCAGTCGAGCAGGGCCTCCTCGCACCGCCATGCGGCGGGCTGCGCCCGGCACAACGCCTCCAGGCCGTCGTACGGCCGGTTCACCTTCTCCTCGAACCGGTCGGGCGGGCCCGCGGGCCGCCCCGCACGGTTCCGCCGGCCGAACAGGCCCGGCAGCCCGGCACGTTCCGGCACGGGTTCCGGCTCCGGTGCTGCGGCCGCCGGAGTGAAGGCTCCCAGCCCCCGCCGCGCCAACTCCGCGTCGAGGGCGGCGCCGAGGGGCCCGTAGACCTCCCCGTCCACCCAGTCGGCCGCTGCCACGTCCACCACGTAGATCCCCATGGGCCCAGGCTAGGACGGGCCACCGACAACGGCCGGCGGTTCAGCGGCGCAGCGCGGCCCCGTAGACGGGCAGCAGGGTGTCGAGGACCGCGTCCATGGAGAAGGACCCCGCGGCCAGGCTCCGTGCCGCCCGGGAGGCGGCCGCGTTCGCCGCCGGGTCCAACAGGGACAGCACCGCCGCGGCCACGCCCGCCGGGCCCGGCTCGACCGCGAGACCGGCTCCGGCCGCCGCGACGTCCTTGGCCAGCCCGTTGGAGTGGGTCACCACGCTCGGGACGCCCACCGCGAGGGCCTCCAGCACCGACATCGGGAACGGCTCGTCCACCGAAGGCAGCACGTACACGTGGGCCCGCCGCAGCTCCGCCTGCACCTCGGCACCCGACAGCGCCCCCGGCACGGTGAACCGGTCCGACAGGCCCAGCTCCGCGATCCGGGCGAGGACCGCGGCGCGCTCGCCCTCGTCGGGACCCGCGACCACGAACTCCGCGTCCGGGTGCGCGGCCAGGACGGCCGGGGCGGCGTCGACGAAGTCCACCGGCCGCTTGCGGGCCTGGAGGCGGGCCGAGTACAGGACGCGCGGCGGCCCGCTCGGAGCCGGGCGGGCGTCCTGCGCCGGGGTGCCGTTGACCAGCCGGACCGCACCGGGCAGCGGCCCGCCCACGACCGCGTCGAGCCCCTCGCGCTCGTACGGGGTGAGGTACAGCACCGCGTCGGCGCCGCGCAGCACCCGGCGCACGGCCAGCGCGTCCAGCACCTTGGCGAGGAGCCGGCCGCTCGGGTCCACCATGCCGTGGGTCTGCAGGACCAGGGGCCGCCCGGCGCGCAGCGCGGCCAGGGCCACCGGCAGGGTGACCAGGTCCCGGGCCAGGTGGACGTGGACCAGGTCGGCGTCGCGCACGAGGCGCCCGGCCGAGGCCAGCAGGGCCGGCGAGGTGATGCCGCTGAAGCCGAGCGGCAGCAGCCGGCGGGCCGGGAACAGCCGCGCGGGGACGCCCTCGACCGCGGTGGGCCAGGGGTCGCCGAAGCCCTCGCCGAGGGCCACCAGACCGGCTTCGTGGCCGCGGGCCCGCAGCCCCCGGGCGAGGTTGAGCGCGACCCGCACCGGCCCGCCGAAGGCGTGCGACGGGGAATGCAGCGTAACGGCGTGCAGGACTCTCACTTGGGCTCCTCCACCGGGCGGCGCCGCCCGTCCGAGGTCTGCAGGGTCAGCGCGGGGAGGTCCTGGTGGACCACCGATCCGGCGCCCGCCACCGCGCAGCGGCCGACGGTGACCCCGGCGAGCACGGTCGCCCGTACCGCCACCCAGGCGCCGTCCTCGACGGTGACGGGCGCGTTGCGGTAGCGGAAGTCGGTGGCGCGGTGGTCGTGGGAGCCCGTGCACAGCATGGCCTCCTGCGAGACGCACACGTTCGACCCGATGGTGACCGGCTCCAGGTTGAGCAGCCAGGCCCCCTCGCCGATCCAGGTGTGGTCGCCGACGGTGAGCTTCCACGGCCACAACACGCGCACCCGGTGGCGGATGAGGACGCCCTCGCCGATCCGCGCGCCGAACGCGCGCAGCAGGGCCACCCGCAGCCGGGCGGGGCAGAACCACGCCATGAACAGCGTGTTCATCACGGCGAACCAGAGCGCCTGGGTCAGCAGCCCGCGCCCCTTGTCGTACCCGGCCAGCGTGAAGGAAGGAAGATCACGCAACGCTTGCCCCTCGTCGTTCCACCCCGGCCGCGCCTCCCCGGCGCGGCCCGCTCAGACTAGACTGCGCGCGGACCAGGCACATGGGGTGGGGGCAGCAGTGGCAACGGAGACGCGCAACCCCCTCCTCGCGGCGTTCCGGCCGGAGGCGCGCAACCCCTTCGACGAGGCCGACGCGAACCGTTGGGGCCGCATCACCAGCCCCCGGACGCTGCTCTCCCGCGCGCTGTCCGTCCCGCTCATCCTCGGCTTCACCGTCTTCCTGCCGCTGTTCGTCGCCAGCCAGCCCGGCGACGGTCAGCGCGACGCGGCCTTCTGGCTCCAACTCCTGCTCACCATGTACGCGGGCGCCCGACTTTCGGCGATGGTGCTGACCAGCCGCCGCAAGCTGCTCCAGGGCTCCTTCTGGCTGTTCGTGTACATGGCGATGGGGGTGGCCCCCCTGGCCCAGGCGGTCCTGGGCCGGGTACCGACCCCGGTGGTCGGCCCCCGCTCCGACCTCACCCTGGCCATCGGTCTGGTCCTGCTCGGCTGCACCGCGTTCGACGTCGGCGTCCTGCTGGCCCGTCACCGGCCCGCGGGGCGGGCGGGCGGCTCCCGCAAGGAGCGCCGCACCGTGATGGCGCACCGGCGCCGCCTCCAACTGCTCACCGTGCTGGCCTTCTTGTGCAGCGGCGCCTTCATCCTCAAGCTCGGCGGCCCGGCGGTGTTCTTCTCCAGCCGACAGGAGATCATCGCGGGCATCGAGGAGGCGGGCGTCTCCAACGGCGACGGTCAGGCCGGCCAGGCGTTCCTGCGCGGCTTCGGGACCGTGCCGGCGCTGCTCGCCCTGTTGCTGTACACGCGCTGGCTGATCACCTCGCAGTACGCCCGCCGGAAGGTCTCGATCATCGTGACCTGGGGGGCGCTGTGCGTGCTGAACCTGGTCGTCAACAACCCGATCTCGAACCCCCGCTACTGGTTCCTGACCGTCATGTTCGCGCTGCTCTTCACCGTCTTCCCGGTGAGCGCCGCGATGTACCGGGTCGCCCTGTCGATGGCGGTGGTGGTGGCGCTGCTCGTCTTCCCCTTCGCGGACCGCTTCCGGTACGACGAGAAGAACTACAAGCCGGTCGAGACCACCTCGTTCCTGGAGCCGATGGCCCTCAAGGACTACGACCAGATCGGCATGTTCGCCAACACGATCACCTTCTCCGAGTCCGGGCCCGGCCACTTCTACGGCCAGCAGCTCGCGGGGTCGGTGTTCTTCGCGGTGCCGCGCTCGGTCTGGCCGGGCAAGCCGCGGGACACCGGCGTGATGGTCGGCCAGTGGATGGGTACGGTCAACACGAACCTCTCCTCCCCGATCTGGGCGGAGCTGTGGCTCGACTTCGGCCCCCTCGGCATGGGCGCCGGGCTGCTGGGCATGGGGTACGCGGCCGCGCGCGTGGACCGGCGCTACGCGAAGCGGGCCACCCGCCGGGCGCCCTCGGGGAGCCTGATCTCGGTGGTCGTCCCGCTGGTCGCCGGGTACTCGTTCATCCTGCTGCGCGGGCCGCTGCTGCAGGCTTCGGGCCGGGTGGCGATCGCGGGGCTGTGCCTGGCGCTCGTGGCGACGTACCGCTCGGACAAGTCCACCACCCTGCGCTGAGCGGCGGGCCCACGGGAGGGCGGGCCGGTCGGGCGGGGGGCCGTACGCCGGTCGGGCGGTGGGCGCTCTACTTCGCCTCGACGTGCAGCAGCATCCGCTTCAGGAGCGCGGAGAGGGCGGCGCGTTCCGCGTCGTCCAGCGGCTCGATCATCTCCGCCTCGGCGATGCCCCGCCAGCGCATGGCCTCGCGCCACCGCCGGTGTCCGGCGTCGGTCAGCTCGACGTCGACCCGGCGGCGGTCGCCCGTGGCCCGCACCCGGCGGATCAGCCCGGACCGTTCCAGGCTGTCGAGGCGGCCGGTCATCCCGGCGGGGGAGAGCAGGAGTTCGGCGGCGAGCTCGGCGGAGGGGGCCCGCCAGGGCTCGCCGCGGGAGGCGAGCCGGTGCATGGTCTCGAACTCGAACTCCTGCAGGCCGGTCTCGGCCAGGGCCCGCTCCTTGCCGTACTTGACGTGCTTGGCCAGCAGCTGGATCCGGGTGATGACCTCTTCGGTGGGCACGTCGAAGGGCACTTTGCCGCTCCACCGGGCGATGTGGCGGTCGACTGAGTCCTCGGAGTCCACTGCGTCCATGCCGGAAGTATCGCACCCCCGCCCATGTATTTCGTTGACGAATAATTCGCCGACGAAATACTCTCGCCCCCATGACCTCGCCGATCACGCGGCGGCTCCTCACCGGCCGTACCGCCGCGGCCCTCGCCACCGCCCTCATCCCCACCACCCTCACCCTGGCCGTCGTACCGACCGGTTCGGCCGGGGACCTCGGCATCGTGCTCGCCAGCGAGCTGCTGCCGATGCTGCTCCTGCTGCCCGTCGCCGGCGTCGTCGCCGACCGCCACCCCGCCCGGCGGGTCGTGCTCGCCGCCGACCTGGTCCGCGCCGCCGCCCAGGCGGCCACCGGGCTCCTGCTGCTGGCCGGCCCCGTCCGGATCGGCTGGCTCGCCGCGCTCGCCGCCGTCACCGGCGTCGGCGTCGCCTTCGGCAACCCCTCCGTCCGCACCCTCGTCGCCGCCGTCGTCCCGGCCGCGGACCGGCTGCGCGTCAACTCCCGGCTGGCGGTGGCCGGCGGGCTCGCCCAGATCGCCGGGCCCGCCGCGGCCGGCGGCATGATGCTGACCCTCGGCGCCGGCTGGTCCTCCCTGCTCACCGCCGCCCTGTTCGCCGCCTCCGCGCTCACCCTCGGCGGACTGCGCCCGGCCGCCGCTCCTGCCGCCTCTCCCGCCGGCCGGGCCGGCTTCGCCGCCGAACTGCGGGGCGGCTGGGCCGAGGCCCGGCGCCACCCCTGGTTCCTGGCCAACGTCCTCGCCCACGGGGTCTGGCACCTCGCGGCGGGGCTGCTGCTCACCCTCGGGCCGCTGATCGCCGTGGAGAGCCTGGGCGGCGCCGGCTCCTGGGTGGTCATCGCCCAGGCGGGCACGGCCGGGGTGCTCGCCGGGGTCTGGGCGGCCGGCCGGCTGCCGATCCGCAGTCCGCTGCACGGCGTGGCCGTCGGAGCCGCCGTGCAGGCCCTGCCGCTCGCCGCCCTCGCGCTGCGGCTGCCGACGGCGGTAACGGCTGCGGCCTACTGCCTCGCCATGTTCGGGCTGGGGGTGCTCAGCCCCCTGTGGGAGACCGAGTTGCAGCGCCGCATCCCGCTGGAGGCGCTGGGCCGGGTCGGCTCCTTCGACACCCTCATCTCGTTCGCCGCCCGCCCGCTGGGCCTGGCGGTGGCCGCCCCGCTGGCCGGGGTCACGGGGACCGCGGCGCCGCTGCTGGTCGCCGCCGTGCTGACCGCCGCCGCGAACCTCGGAGTACTGCTGCTTCCGGACATCCGCCGCCGGCCGGCGGAGCGGGAGTCCGAACTCGCCCTGCGATGATGTGGCCTTCGTACACACGTGCCTCACCCGTGCGCGTGTGCCGCCGCCGGGATCAGGGGTACGCATGTCACGTTTCGGAGCCGCGCTGCGGGAGCTGCGCGGGGCGCAGAAGTCGGCGAAGGGGGTCTCGCTCTACTCACGGTTCGTCAACCGGCCCGCGGGCCGGTACCTGGCGGCCACCTCCTACGTCCTCGGACTGACTCCGAACCAGGTGACGCTGGTCAGCGCCGCCTTCAGCTTCGCCGCCGTGGCCGCCGTGGCCCTGTCCGCGCCCTCGTGGGGGCTGGGGGTCGCCGTCTGGGCGGCCCTGGCCGTCGGTTTCGCCTTCGACTCCGCGGACGGGCAGCTCGCCCGGCTGCGGGGCGGGGGCAGTGCGGCCGGCGAATGGCTTGACCACGTCGTGGACTGCGCCAAGCTGACGGCACTGCACACCTGCGTGCTGATCGCCTTCTACCGCTTCCCCGAGGCGTACGGGACGGGCGGCGCGGGCTGGCTGCTGGTGCCGCTCGGCTTCCAGTTCGCCGCGGTCGTCACCTTCTTCGGCGGGCTGCTGACCGAGAAGCTCAAGCCCAAGCCGGCCCCCGGCAGCCCGGCCGCCGCTCCTTCGACGCTGCGCGCGGTGGCCCTGCTGCCCGTGGACTACGGGGTGTTCTGCCTGGTCTTCCTGCTGCTCGGCGGCGGGGGGTCGTTCCGCTGGGCCTACGCCGCACTGGGCGCCGTCGCGGTGTTGTTCCTGCTGGCGTTCCTCGCGAAGTGGTTCCGCGAGCTCAGCGCCGTTCCGCGGTGACGGAGTCCGCGGGCGGTTCGGCGAGCGCGTCCAGGGCCCGGCGCAGCTGGGTGCTGGACGTGTGCACCGTGTAGGGGAAGTACACGACGTCGACGCCGACGGCCGCGAAGTCCCGCTCCAGCTTGTCGCCCTTGGGGGTGCCCCGCCAGTCGTCGCCCTTGAAGAGCACGTCGAAGCGGACCTGCTTCCAGGTCTCCACCTTGTCCGGAACCGTCTCGACGAACGCGGCGTCCACGTACTTGACGCTGCGTACGATCTCCAGCCGCTCCACCAGCGGGATCATCGGGCGGCGCCCCTTGGCCCGCTCGGCCATCTCGTCGGAGACCACCCCGGCCACCAGGTAGTCGCACTGACTCCGGGCGTGGCGAAGGATGTTGAGGTGTCCGATGTGGAAGAGGTCGTATGCGCCCGGCGCGTAGCCCACTCGATACGGTCTGCGCGCGCCGGCGCCAAGTTCGGACATGTCCCGCTCCGTCATGAGTTACCCCCCAGCAACCACACCCCCCGGTGTGGTGGATTAGCAGACAATAGCGTGCACGTTCCGCGGCGTGCCGGTGAACGAATAGGGTGACGTGCGCATCATCCTGGGGAGAAGGGGACCTCACGTGTCCACATCCGGTCACCGGCGCCTGCTGCTGGTTTCCACCAATTACGCTCCCGAGCACGCGGGTATCGGTCCGTACGCCACCCAGATCGCGGAGCACTGGGCGGGTCTCGGCCACGAAACGCACGTCCTCGCCGGCATGCCGCACTACCCGTCGTGGTCGCTCGAACCGGAGTACAGGGGCGCGTTCCAGCGCACGGAACGGCGCGCGGGTGTCACTGTGCACCGGCGTGCGCACACGGTGCCCGCCGTGCAAACAGCCGTGAAGCGCGCCCTGTTCGAAGGATCGATTCTTCTCCACGGTGCCGCCGCCCCGCCCCGGATGCCCCGCCCGCACGCGGTCATGGCCCAGATGCCGAGCCTGGCCGGCGGCGTGCTCGCCGCCCGCCTCGCCGCCAAGTGGAAGGTCCCGTTCGTCCCGGTCGTCCAGGACCTGATGGGCGCCGCCGCCGCGCAGAGCGGCATCAGCGGCGGGGACAAGGCGGCCGCCCTCGCCGGGCGCGCCGAGGCCTACGCCCTGAAGCGGGCCACCCTCGTCGGCGTCATCCACGAGACCTTCGTCGACCGGGTCGTCGGCATGGGCGTGGACCCGAAGAAGATCCGCCTGGTGCCCAACTGGTCCCATGTGCCCCAGCCGACCAAGCCGCGCGGCGAGACCCGCCACCACCTCGGCTGGGCGCCCGACCAGACCGTCGTGCTGCACTCCGGCAACATGGGCCTCAAGCAGGGCCTGGAAGTCCTCGTCGGCGCGGCCCGGCTGGACCCGAACGTCCGGTTCGTGCTGATGGGCGACGGCAGCCAGCGTCCCGCCCTGGAGGCCCTGTCGGCCGACGTCCCGAACCTGGACATCATCCCCCCTGCCGCCGACGGAGAGTTCCCGGATATCCTCGCGGCGGCGGACGTACTCGCCGTCACACAGCATGCGGCCGTGCTCGACATGAGCGTGCCGTCCAAACTGACCTCCTACTTCCAGGCCGGCCGGCCCGTCGTCGCCTCCGTGGCGGCGGAGGGCGGCACCGCCCAGGAGGTGGAACGTTCGGGCGCAGGGGTGCTCGTACCGCCGGAGGACCCCGAGGCCCTGCTGAAGGCCGTACGGGTCCTGGCCGAGGACCCCGGGGGCGCGGACGCACTGGGGGCGGCCGGGCCCCGCCACGTGGCGGCCCACCTGAGCCGCGACGCGGGCCTGGCCCGCATCGACGCACTGATAGACGAAGCACTTGGGGGTCCGCAGTCGTGATCGAGACGAACCGCCCCGCAGCGGTCCCGGCCGAGGACGAACCCGACCTCCTCCGGGACCAGTTCCGCCAGCTCCTGCGCTACCGACGGCTCATCGGCGCGGGGTTGGGCATCGGACTGCTGGGCGGCGTCTACCTCGGCATCTCCACAGCCGACACGTACGTGGCGACCACCGACGTGGTGCTGCGCGCCCCCACCGACGACCCGTTCAACCCGAGCCTCGCCCCCGACAAGGCGATCAACATCGGCTCGGAGCGCCAGGTCGCGCTCTCCAGCTCCATCGCCAACGAGGCCGCCAAGAAGCTCGGCGTGACCGCCAAGGACTTCGCCGGGCTGCGCAGCGGCCTGCAGGTGACCAACCCGCCGCAGACCATGGTGCTGCGCTTCACCTACACCGCCTCCTCCCCGAAGGAGGCCGCGAAGCGCGCCAACGCGATGACCGACGCCTACCTGCTCAAGCGGCAGGAATCGCTCGACGTGACCCGCGACAAGATGGTCAAGGGCTACCAGGAGCAGCGCGACCCCGTCGCCAAGCAACTCGACGAACTCGTCAAGCAGATCAACGGCATGCCGTCCGGCCCGGCCCGCGACGCCGCGTACTCCTCCAAGACCGACCTGCAGGGCAAGGTCAACACCCTCAACAGCAACATCGCCAAGCTCCAGGCCCTGGACATGACCCCCGGCCGGGTCACCAGCGCAGCCACCCCGCCCAGCGACGGCGACGGGCCGGGCATCCCCATGTCCCTCGCCCTCGGCGCGGCCGTGGGCCTCGCGCTCGGCCTGCTCGCCGCCTGGGTCCGGCTCGTCTTCGACCCGGCGCCCCGCTCCGAGGGCGATGTCGCACGGGCCCTGCGCGCCCCCGTCCTCGGCTCCCTGCCGCGGGACAAGAGCGCCGGCGGGCCCCTGCTCGCGGCCGGCGAGGAGGACCCCCGCCTCGCGGAGGAGTTCCGCCAGGTGGCCTTCCGGCTCGCCTACGACTCCCGCTTCGCCGACCGGCGCCGCCTCCTCGTCGTCGCCCCGCGCGGCAGCAGCGAGATCGCCGCTGCCGTGGCCGTGAACCTGGCCGCCTCCTTCGCGGAGACCGGCAAGGACGTCCTGCTCATCGAAGCCGACCTGCGCACCCCGGTCCTGGCCAGCCAACTGCCCACCGACGCGGGCAGCCGGCCGCGCTGGAGCCAGCAGCCGGGCACCGCCGCCCAAGGCGACTCCGACTGGCCCGACGGACGCCAGCTCGTCGTCGACGCGGGCGAGTCCGGCGCCTTCGACCTGATCCCGGGCGACCGGGTCCGCAACGTGGCCCGCGCGCTCACCTCCCCGCGCGCCACCCGGCTGATCTCCGAGGCCGACTCCCCGAACTCCACGGTCGTCGTGCTCGCCCCGCCCGTCCTGTCGTACGCCGACGCCCTCGCCCTCGTCGACCGCGTCGACGGCGTCCTCGTCGTCTGCGACCCGCGCGCCGTGCACCGCAGCGACCTGTCCCGGATCCGCGAGCTGATCACCGGCGCCGGCGGCACCGTGCTCGGCGCCGTCGTGCACGCCCCGCTGCCGGTCGAGAAGCGGGGCCGCGGCGGCAAGTCCAAGGGCGGCTCCCCCGCCCCGGCCCCCGCCCCGGCGCCCGCGGCCCGGCCGCAGCCCCGACCGGAGCCGCTCACCCGGCAGTCGACCGGGCAGGACCAGCACATTCCGGGCGACGGGACCGACACCGTGGCCCTGCGCACCGTCCGCACGGGCAAGAGGTGAGCCGACGGGGCCTCGCCGCCGTCTCCTCCGTCCTGGACCAGGCCGCCTCCAGCGCCACCAACATCCTCGTGCTGGTGCTGGCGGCCCGGCTGTCCTCGGCGGCCGGCTTCGCCGACTTCTCGATGGTGTACGTGGCGTTCAGCGTGCTCCTCGGGCTGAACATGGCCTACGTCGGCCAGACCGTGGTGCTGGAGAAGGACGCCGGCCGGCTCGGCGCGGTGTGCCGCTCGGCGATCGGGTTCACCGCGGCCGCCGCGGCCGCCGCCGGGGCGGTGCTGGCCGCCGCCGGCCTGGTACTGCCCGGTTCCGTCGGGTGGGCCTTCCTCGCCCTCGGCCTGGTCCTGCCGCTGGTCCTCGTCCAGGACGGCCTGCGGTACTGCTTCTCCGCGCTGCGCACCCCCGAACGGGCCCTCGCCGCGGACGCGCTGCGCCTGGTGTGCGTCGTGGCCGCGCTGCTCGCCCAGCCCGAAGGGTCCTCGCCGGGGCGGCTGGTGCTGGTGTGGGGGCTCTCCGCGCTCCCCGCGCTGGGCCTCGGCCTGCTGCTGCTCCGCCCCTTCGTGCGCGGGGTGCGGGCGGACCTGCGCCCCTACCTGCGGCGCGGCCACCTCGGGCAGCGCTTCGTGGTGGAGTTCGCCGTCGGCAACGGCTCCAGCCAGCTCGCGGTGCTGGGCCTCGGCGTGTTCGCGACCCCGCTCGCGGTGGGCGCACTGCGCGGCGCCACCACCCTGTTCGGACCGCTGAACGTGCTGTTCAACTCGGCCAACGCGTTCGGACCGCCGGTCGTGGGCCGGGCTTCCGGCAAGCGGGGCGTGGTCCGGCTGACCCTGCTGACGGGTGCCTCGCTCGCGGTGCTCGGCGCCGGCTGGGCGGCCGTGCTGTACGCACTGCCCGACGGCGCGGGGCGCCAGCTGCTCGGCGACACCTGGGGGGCCGCGGCCGCGCTGCTGCCGGCGACCGGGGCCCAGTACGCGGTGATGGGGCTCGGCACCTGCGCCCTCCTCACCCTGCGGGTGCTCCGGCCGAAGGCCACGCTCTCCCTCCAGGTGGTGTTCTCCCTGCTGTCGGTGGCCCTCCTGCTCGGCGGGTACGCGGCCTTCGGCGTCGCCGGGGCGGCCTGGGGGCTGGCGGCGGGCTCCGCGCTCAAGGCCGCGGCCGGCTGGCTGCGGGTGGCCCGCCTGAAGACCCCCGCCGAGCCGCTGACCACTGCCGCCTGAACCCCTGCCGAGCCGCAGCCACCCCCGGGCCCGCGGTCCGCAGTGCCTCAGTAGTGCCTCAGTCCGCCACCCGCAGCAACAGCACCGACCGTGCCGGCACCGTGAGCGTCTGACCGCCGCGGTGCCGGCTGCCCGGCGGTACGGCCTGCTCCTCCCGCGCGGTGTCCAGCAGCAGCTCGTACTCCCGCGCCCACGGAGGCCCCGGCAGCACCCACGACAGCGGCCGGTCCCCGGCGTGCAGCAGCGCGAGGAAGCTGTCGTCGCCGACCTGCCGCCCCCGCTCGTCCCGCCCCGGGATGTCCCGCCCGGACAGGTACATGCCCAGGGCGGCGGTCGGCGCGTACCAGTCCCGCTCCGTCATCTCGACGCCCGCCGGGGTGAACCAGGCCAGGTCCCGCAGCCCGTCCGCGCCCTGCGCCCGGCCCGAGAAGAACGCCTTCCGGCGCAGCACCGGGTGTCGCCGGCGCAGCTCCACCAGCCGCTCGGTCAGCGTGCACAGCTCCTGCCAGGCCGGATCCTCCAGCAGCGACCAGTCCACCCAGCCCGTCTCGTTGTCCTGGCAGTACGCGTTGTTGTTGCCGCCCTGGGTCCGCCCGAACTCGTCGCCCGCCACCAGCATCGGCACCCCCGTGGACAGCAGCAGCGTCGTCAGCAGGTTGCGCAGCTGCCGCCGCCGCAGCCGGCGGATCCGGGCGTCGTGCGTCTCGCCCTCCGCACCGCAGTTCCACGAGCGGTTGTCGTTGGTGCCGTCCCGGCCCGCCTCGCCGTTCGCCTCGTTGTGCTTGCGCTCGTACGACACCAGGTCGCGCAGGGTGAAACCGTCGTGGGCGGTCACGAAGTTCACCGAGGCGTACGGCCGCCGCCCGCCCCACGCGTACAGGTCGCTCGACCCCGACAGCCGGTACCCCAGGTCCCGTACGTCGGGCAGCGCGCCCCGCCAGAAGTCCCGCACGGCATCCCGGTAGCGGTCGTTCCACTCCGTCCACAGCGGTGGGAAGGCCCCCACCTGGTAGCCGCCCGAGCCCACGTCCCACGGCTCGGCGATCAGCTTCACCCGCCGCAGGACCGGGTCCTGGGCGATCACCGCGAGGAACGGCGAGAGCATGTCCACGTCGTGCATCGACCGGGCCAGCGCCGCCGCCAGATCGAAGCGGAAGCCGTCCACGCCCATCTCCGTGACCCAGTAGCGCAGCGAGTCCGTGATCAGGCGCAGGACGTGGGGGCGGCCCGCGTGCAGGGTGTTCCCGCAGCCGGTGTAGTCGGCGTAGCGGCGCTGGTCGGACTGGAGCCGGTAGTAGCCGCGGTTGTCGATGCCGCGCAGCGACAGGGTCGGGCCCAGCTCCCCGGCCTCCGCCGTGTGGTTGTAGACCACGTCGAGGATGACCTCGATCCCCGCCGCGTGCAGCGCCCGCACCATCCGCTTGAACTCGCCGACCTGCTGCCCGGCCGTGCCGGACGAGGAGTACCCGGCGTGCGGGGCGAAGTAGCCGATCGAGTTGTAGCCCCAGTAGTTGCGCAGCCCCCGGCGCAGCAGGTGGTCCTCGTGCGCGAACTGGTGCACGGGCAGCAGCTCCACCGCGGTCACCCCGAGCCTGGTCAGGTGTTCGATCGCCGCGGGATGGGCCAGGCCCGCGTACGTGCCGCGCAGCTCCGGCGGGACGTCCGGGTGGGTCATGGTGAAGCCGCGCACGTGCAGCTCGTAGATGACCGAGTCGGCCCACGGGGTCTTCGGCCGGACGTCGTCCGACCAGTCGTCGTCATCGTGGACCACCACCCCCTTGGGCACGTACGGCGCCGAGTCCCGGTCGTCGCGCACGGTGTCCGCGATGTACTGCTGCGGCCAGTCCCGGACGTGCCCGTACACCTCCGGCGGCAGCGCGCCGTAGTCGTTCCCCGCGCCGCCGTCGACGGCCCGCGCGTACGGGTCCAGCAGCAGCTTCGCCGGATTGAACCGGGCGCCCGTCCACGGGTCCCAGCGGCCGTGCACCCGGAAGCCGTACCGCTGCCCGGGCCGCACCCCCGGCAGGAAGCCGTGCCAGATCTCGTGCGTCAGCTCGGTCAGCGCGCACCGGGTCTCGGCCCCGTCGGCGTCGAACAGGCACACCTCCACGGCCTCCGCGCCCTGCGCCCACAGCGCGAAGTTGGTGCCGGCCTTCCCGTCCGGTCCGGCCCGGAACCGCGCCCCCAACGGGTGCGAGGACCCCGGCCACACCGGGGGGCCCTCGGGCGGCGCGGCCCGCCGCCCCGGCTCCCGGCCCTGCGCGACGACGACGACCGGGGCCTCGACTGCCCCCACGGCGGCGGCATCCACCGCCTCTTGCTCGGCTGCGCTCGACACTGCCCGCCTCCACGGCTCCTGGGTACCGGCGGGGGCAGGGCTGTGCGGCCCGGGCGTCCCGGCCCGGTCCCGCCCCCGTCTGGTCCTTCCCACTGTTCTGCCCGGACAGTTCCCCCCGGAACGTGGCCCGTGGCCACGTTTCCCCCGGGAGGCCCGGTCGTTGGAGGGTTCGTGAGACTTGTGACGAGGCGGGCGGGGGCGGGCTGGGCCGCCCTCGCGGCGTGGACGTGCGTGCTGGGCGGCCTGGCCGGATGCACCGGGGAGGGCCGCTCACCGGTCGAGATCCAGCTGCCCGGTAAACCCCGGTCGGCGGAGGAGGCCATTCGGATCACTCCGGAGGACAACGCCAAGGGGGTGTCGGCCGACGGCCCGCTGACCGTGAGGGTGCCCGAAGGGCGCCTGGAGCGGGTCGTGGTCACCAAGGTGGAGGACGCCCAGGAGGAGCGGGTCCCCGGCAGCATCGCCCCCGACGGCCTGAGCTGGAGCCCCGACCCGAGGGCCGGGAAGCTCGCCCTCGCCGCCAAGTACACCGTCGACGCGGTCGCCCGCGACGGTCACGACCGCCGCCAGGCCCGGCACACCACGTTCACCACCTACGTCCCCGGGGAGCGGTTCATCGGCTACTTCAAGCCCGAGAACCGCTCCACCGTCGGCGTCGGCATGATCGTCTCGTTCAACTTCAGCCGGCCCATCGAGAACCGGGCCGAGGTGGAGCGGGCCATCACCGTCACCGCCGACCCGGCCGTCGAGGTCGTCGGCCACTGGTTCGGCCGCGACCGCCTCGACTTCCGGCCCCAGCACTACTGGAAGCCGGGGACCGAGGTCTCCGTCCGGATGCGGCTGCGCGACGTCCAGGGCGCCCCCGGCGCGTACGGCGTCCAGGACAAGACCGTCTCGTTCACCGTGGGCCGCTCCCAGGTCTCCACCGTGGACGCGGCCGCGCACACCATGGTGGTCCGGCGCGAGGGGCAGGTCCTGTCCACGGTCCCGATCACCGCGGGCTCGCCCGAGAACACCACCTACAACGGGAAGATGGTGGTGACCGAGATGTACGACGTCACCCGCATGAACGGCCAGACCGTCGGCTTCGGCGGCGAGTACGACATCCCCGACGTCCCGCACGCCCTGCGGCTGACCACGTCCGGGACCTTCCTGCACGGCAACTACTGGGCCAGCCCCGACACCTTCGGTGCCACCAACGTCAGCCACGGCTGCATCGGGCTCCGCGACGACAAGGGCGGCGGGTCGGACACACCCGCCGGCTGGTTCTTCGACCGGACCCTGATCGGGGACGTGGTGGAGGTCGTCAACTCGACGGACAAGACGGTCGCCCCGAACAACGGACTGGGCGGCTGGAACATGTCCTGGGCCGACTGGGTGGCCGGCTCCGCCATCGCCTGACCCGGCTCGGCCCGCACCCCCGCACGGCGCCGCCGCACGGCATCCACGCACGGTGCCATCCAGGCCCGGCGCCGCCGCACCGGCGCCCGGCGCTGCCCGCACGGGTGATCCGTGTGATCGGAATGCCGTAGCGGGGGAGTGTCCCCGCGCGCCCCGCACGCCTCCTGCCCCCAGCCTGTCAGGGCACATCAGCGCAGGCGACGGAGACGGAGCGTCATGGCAGCAAGGAACTGGGCCCTCGGGCTCGCGATCGGAGCCGTCCTGGCCGCGGGGGTGCCCGCCACCGCGCTCGCGGCCGGTCCCGCCGCGGCGGCCGGTCCCGGCACCACTGCTCCGGCCGCGGCAGCCCTCAGGGCACCGCTGCCCGGGGGCCTCGGCCCCTGCGTCGGCAGCGCCTGCCCCGACCCGTACCCGCCGATCGGCAGCGACGGGGTCTTCAAGGGCCGGGACGACGGCATCAACGTCTTCGTCGGCGGCGACTTCCTCGTCCGTGGACGCGCCTCCGAGGCCGAGGGCCGGATCGTCGTCCTCGGCAGCTTCGACCAGGACAAGGCCGCCGGCTTGGACAGCCGCTACAACGTGGGCGTCGTCGGCGCCGGATCCCTCGTCCCGCCCCCCGCCGGCGCGGACTTCCTCACCACCGGCGGCAACGTCACCCTGGCCGACGGCGAGCGCCTGCTCGCCGACACCGGCGTCGTCCGCCACGCGGGCACCCTCACCGGCGTCGTCAGCGGCACCCGCGTCCGGGACACCGCGGCCGTCCGCCCGTACGCCGGCCTGCGCGACCGGCTCACCGCAGCCAGCCGCTGCTACGCCCGGCCGGACGGCCGGAACCTGCGACCGGCCACCGGGACCGTCGCCAACAACGGCCACGAGACCCTCTTCACCGGCGACGACACCTCGCCCCTCCAGGTCTTCAACGTCGACGCCGACCTGACGGGCAGCACCGGCGCCCAGCAGGGCGTCCGCTTCACCCGGATCCCGGCCGGGGCCACCGTCCTGGTCAACGTCCTCGGCACCACCCGCACCGTCAACACCTACAGCGGCGGCATCGCCGACACCGACCCGCTCAACGCGTACCGCGGACGGCTGCTGTGGAACTTCCCGGACGCCACGACGGTGAACCTGACCGGTACGGGCCAGTTCCAGGGCAGTTTCCTGATGGGCCAGCAGTCCTCGACGACCACGGTCACCCTCCCCGGCATCAACGGCCGCTTCTTCACCACCGGCTCCGTCACGCACACCAGCTCCCGGAGCGGGGGCGGCGGCCAGGAGTTCCACGCGTACCCCTTCAACGGGGACCTGCCCGCATGCGACGAGCCGGTCCCGGTCACCGGCAGGGTCGCCGTCCGCAAGGTCGACGGCCCCCGCGGCACCTTCCTCTCCGGGGCGACCTTCCAGCTGTGGCGGGAGGCGAACGGCGTCGCGGGCCTCCAGGTCGACGGCACCGCCCGCGACGAGCTCGTCCGCGGCTCCTGCGTGACCGACGCCGAGGGCCTCTGCGAGGGGGTGGTCCCGGTCGGCACGTACCACTGGCGCGAGACCGTGCCCCCGAACGGCTACGAGCTGCCCGAGCAGCCCGTGGCCACCGTCGTCCTCACCGAGCAGAACGCCGCCGCCGGGGTCACCGTGACCGTGCCCAACGACCAGGAGGTGAGCGGGCACCGGATCCGGCTGCTGAAGAAGGACCGCAAGAGCGGGCAGCCGCTGCGCGGTGTCGTGTTCGAGCTCTGGCGCGAGACGAACGGCACCGAGGGCCTGCAGACCAAGGGCGGCACCGCGGACCTCCTCGCCCACCCGGGCTGCGCGACGGACACCGAGGGCACCTGCGACTTCGAGGGGCTGGAGGAAGGCTCGTACTACCTGAGGGAGACGGCCGCGCCCGAGGACTACGCCCTCCCGCCGAACCGGGTCACCGGGCCGCTGCGGCTGGACGCGAACACCCCCGGCGGGACGCTGGAGGTGACGCTGCACAACGACCGCGACCACCAGGGCAAGGACGAGGACGGCGACAAGGACAAGGACAAGGACAAGGGGGAGAAGGGCAAGGACAAGGGGGAGAAGGGCAGGGACGAGGAGCACCCCGTCAAGGACGAGCCCGAGCACGAGGACGAGGCGAAGGAGCACCCGGGCAAGGAGGACGCGGACGGCGGCGAGGACGAGGGCGGGGAGCAGCCGGCCGGCAGGGAGTGGGACGGGGTCCAGGGCGGACTGCCCGGCCTGGACGTTCCGGAGCTCGGGTGGCCCCACTGACCGCGCCGGCGCGCCGTACCACGCTTCTTGGGACGGAACGGTGACATGACCGTTTCTCTTCGTGATATCTCCATGTGATTTCCTGTCGACATGCGCGCGACCGTCCGCGCGCGGGGGACATGGGGAGAAGAGAAGAGTGAACCTGCAGCCGATACGCGGCCGCGCCCGCCGCTCCGGCCTGCCGGCCCTCCTGCTGGGAGCGGCACTGCTGTTCACCAGTGCGTGCAGCGGCGGCGGCTCGGGCGGCGGCTCGGGGGCCGGCAACGGCGGCGGCGCCGCCGGGGGAGGCAAGGCCGGCAACGAGGCGTCGAAGGCCGTCGTCAGCGTCAAGCCGGACGACGGCTCCAAGGAAGTCGAGACCAGCGGTGTCCTGAAGATCACGAGCACCGGCGGCAAGCTCACCACGGTGACCGTCGCCGACACCAAGGGCAATGCGGTGGAGGGCAAGCTCGGCGCCGACGGGTCGAGCTGGGAGCCGGCGCGCCACCTGGCGGCGGCCACCGAGTACAAGGTGCACGCCGTCGCCAAGGACGAGGCGGGCCGGGAGTCCGCCAAGGACACCACCTTCACCACCCTCACCCCGAAGAACACGTTCGTCGGCCACTACACGCCGGAGGACGGCCAGACCGTCGGCGTGGGCATGCCGGTGTCGTTCAACTTCACCCGCGGCATCACCAACACCGAGGCCGTGGAGAAGGCCATCACCGTCACGGCCGAGCCGTCGGTCCCGGTCGAGGGCCACTGGTTCGGCAACGACCGCCTCGACTTCCGCCCGGAGAAGTACTGGGCCGCGGGCACGAAGGTCACCGTGAAGATCGCGCTCGACGGTGTCGAGGGCCGGCCCGGCGTCTACGGCAAGCAGACCCGTACGGTCACCTTCACCATCGGTCGCTCGCAGGTCACCACGGTCGACGCGAGCGAGCACACCATGCAGGTGGTCCGCGACGGCCAGGTCATCAAGAACATCCCGATCACCGCGGGCGCCCCGTCGACGACCACCTACAACGGGCAGATGGTCATCAGCGAGAAGTACAAGGTGACCCGGATGAACGGCGCGACCGTCGGCTTCGGCGGCGAGTACGACATCTCCGACGTGCCGCACGCGATGCGCCTGTCCAACTCGGGCACCTTCGTCCACGGCAACTACTGGGCCCCGTCGAGCACCTTCGGTTCGGAGAACGTCAGCCACGGCTGCGTGGGCCTGAAGGACGTCCGCGGCGCCGGTGACGGCAACCAGCCCGCCGCCTGGTTCTTCGACGAGTCGCTGATCGGCGACGTGGTCGTCGTGAAGAACTCCAAGGACAAGCAGATCGCCCCGGACAACGGCCTCAACGGCTGGAACATGGACTGGGCGGAGTGGATCAAGTAGTCCCCGCCGCCGCGTAGTCAGAGCGGCCCCGAAGCGGCCCGGTGCTGTGACCCACAGCACCGGGCCACTTCTGTTAACCGGGGCTAACCTTCCCCGTATGACCCTCTCTCTCGAAGTCTCCGAAGGCGTCGGCACCATCCGCCTGGACCGGCCGCCGATGAACGCCCTGGACATCGCCACCCAGGACCGGCTGCGCGAGCTGGCCGTGGAGGCCACCGACCGGTCCGACGTCCGCGCCGTGATCATCTACGGCGGTGAGAAGGTGTTCGCCGCCGGCGCGGACATCAAGGAGATGCAGACGATGGACCACGCGGCGATGGTCGCCCGGTCCCGCGCCCTGCAGGACGCCTTCACCGCCGTGGCCCGGATCCCCAAGCCGGTCGTCGCGGCCGTCACCGGCTACGCCCTGGGCGGCGGCTGCGAGCTGGCCCTGTGCGCCGACTACCGCATCGCCGCCGACAACGCGAAGCTCGGCCAGCCGGAGATCCTGCTCGGCCTGATCCCGGGCGCCGGCGGCACCCAGCGGCTGTCCCGGCTCATCGGTCCCTCCAAGGCCAAGGACCTCATCTTCACCGGCCGGATGGTCAAGGCCGACGAGGCGCTCTCCCTCGGTCTCGTGGACCGTGTCGTGCCCGCCGCCGAGGTGTACGAGCAGGCGCACGCCTGGGCCGCGAAGCTGGCCCAGGGGCCGGCGATCGCGCTGCGCGCCGCCAAGGAGTGCGTGGACGCCGGTCTGGAGGCGGACATCGACACCGGCCTGACCATCGAACGCAACTGGTTCGCGGGCCTGTTCGCGACCGAGGACCGCGAGCGCGGCATGCGCAGCTTCGTCGAGGAGGGCCCGGGCAAGGCCAAGTTCCTCTGAGGCGTGTCCGGTTATCGCCGGTCCTCCGTGGGGGTGGATTAGCCCTGCCTTAAAGCAGGGTTAAGGAGGGCCGGCGATCCGCTCCGGATGGTCGCCGACGTGTTGTGCGTCGCCGCAGATCAGGGTGGTTGTGCCGGAGTCCGATTGCCCAACGCATATGCCAGGGCAGGGTCTTGGGGTCCGCCCCTGCGAGGGGCGTTTTCCTGCGGAACGGCCCGTGCGGGTACACCGGCCGTCCATGATGGGTTCATGGCGGGCCTGGAGGGTGTGGAACAGCCGCGGCAGCGCAACAGCGCTTCCCCCGTGCGGCCGACGGCGGCTCTGGACGACGAGCAGGGCCTCAGGGCACTGGAGTCGTACGGAAATCCGGCTGAGGCGGAAGTGACGCTGCCGTCCATGCCGGAATCGGCCGGAACGGCCCGCCGGCTCACCCAGTACGTGGTGATCCGCTTCTGGGGCTTCTCGCCGCAGGTGTCCGAGCACACCGTCCTGCTCGTCTCCGAGCTCGTCGGCAACGCGGTGCGGCACACCGGTGCCCGCTCCTTCGGCTTACGGATGCACCGGCGGCGCGGCTGGATCCGGGTCGAGGTGCGCGACCCCTCGCGCGGGCTGCCCTGCCTGATGCCGGTCCACGAGCTGGACACCACCGGCCGGGGCCTCTTCCTCGTCGACAAGCTCTCCGACCGCTGGGGTGCCGACCTGCTGCCCCGCGGCAAGATCACCTGGTTCGAGATGCGGGTGGCCGACCGCTGAGCCGGTCCGTGGAACGCCTGAAGCCCCCATGCGCCGTGGTGGGGCGTGGTGGGGGCTTCATGGGTGCGCCGAGGATCGAAGGGGGTGTGATCCTCGGCGGGGCGACTTCGCTCGGGTCAATGGGGAAGCCGTGCCTCCGACTATGGCAGACGGGGGGCCGAATGCCAAAAGTCCCAACTTGGACATAAGTGTGCAAATCTCAAGAGTTTGCATCTAAATCCTAGGCGAGGTCGGCCACCTGCCTCGTAATTAGTGAATAAGTATCCGCTCATCCGTGTGATTCCTTGATCCCGGGATGTCTCGACCGCCGAACGGCTGCACTTCGGTCGGGGGTATCGAATGGGGTCAATCGTTACCTTCAGGGAGATTTCCCTCTTAAATGGGCGCGTGCCCTGCTACCCGGACCGCCGGTCCGCCCTCCGCGCCGGCGCGGCGGCCGCGGCCGCCGCCCTCGCCACCGCGTGCGGCACCGCGCCGGGCGGCCCGGCCCCCGCCCCGCACGCCCCCGCGGCAGAACCGGCGCAGGCCGTCCCCGGCCGGCCGCCCGGCGCCGCCCCCGCCCGGGCCCCGCGCCGCTTCCCCGGACAGCCCGAGGAGATCGTGCACGGCCCCCGGGACCGGCCCCGGGTCGCCCTCACCTTCCACGGCAACGGGGACCCCGCCACCGCCCGGTCCGTGCTCGCCGAGGCCGAACGCGCGGGCGCCCGGGTCACCGTCCTGGCGATCGGCGCCTGGCTCGACACCCACCCGGACATCGCCCGCCGGGTCCTGGACGGCGGCCACGAGCTCGGCAACCACACCCAGCGCCACCTCGCCATCAACGCCATGTCCGAGGCCGAGGCCTACGCCGAGATCACCGGCTGCGCGCAGCGGCTCAAACGCCTCACCGGTTCCATCGGCACCTGGTTCCGCCCCTCGCAGACGCAGCACGCCACCGCCCTCGTCCGGAAGCTGGCCCGACGCGCGGGCTACCCGCACGTCCTCTCGTACGACGTGGACTCCCTCGACTTCACCTCGCCCGGCGCGGCGGCCGTCATCCGCACCGTCACCGGGACGATCCGCAGCGGATCGGTGGTGAGCCTGCACTTCGGCTACGCGGACACGGTCGACGCGATGCCGCCCCTCCTCGAAGAACTCGCGCGCCGCGAACTGCGCGCGGTGACCACCACGGAGCTGCTGACCCCATGACGACCACCCGCCTTCCCCGGAAGGCCACCGTGCTCCTGGCCGGTCTGGTCCTCGCCGCCCTGGCCGGCTGCGGATCGGCCGGCGGCAAGCGCCCCGCCGAGGCGCTCGGCTCCAAGGCCGCGGCCCAGCCGCCCGTCAAGGCCGTCCCGGCGGTCCCGCCCGGCCTCCCCGGCATGCCGCCGCTCCTCGACCCCAACGACGTGTACGCGGCCGACCGGCCGAACCAGCTCTCCCCAGTGGTCAAGGACTTCCCGTCCCGGGTCTACGTGCCGAACACCACCTCCAACACGGTGTCCGTCATCGACCCCGCGACGTACAAGGTCATCGACACCATCCCGGTCGGGGTCCAGCCCCAGCACGTGGTCCCGTCGTGGGACATGAAGACCCTGTGGGTCAACAACAACCGCGGGCACACCCTCACCCCCATCAACCCCGCCACCGGCGAGGCCGGCGAGCCGGTCGAGGTGCACGACCCGTACAACCTGTACTTCACGCCGAACGGCAAGTACGCGGTGGTCATGGCCTCGATGGACAAGGAGATCGTCTTCCGCGACGCGCACACCATGAACCGGGTCAAGACCGTCCCCACGACCTGCTACGGCGTCAACCACGCGGACTTCTCAGCGGACGGCCGCTTCTTCATCGTCAGCTGCGAGTTCTCCGGCGAACTCCTCAAGGTCGACACCGAGAAGATGGAGGTCATCGGCCAGCAGAAGCTGCCCTTCGAGGGCGCCATGCCGCAGGACGTCAAGATCTCCCCGGACGGCAGGACGTTCTACGTCGCCGACATGATGGCGCACGGCGTGTGGGTGGTCGGCGGCCAGAAGTTCGGCACCCCCCAGCTGCTGCCCACCGGCAAGGGCTGCCACGGCCTGTACGTCAGCCGCGACTCCCGCGAGATGTACATCTCCAACCGCGGCGAGGGCACCATCTCGGTCTTCGACTTCAAGCAGAACCGGCTCACCAAGAAGTGGCAGCTGCCCAACGGCGGCAGCCCCGACATGGGCGGCGTCTCCGCCGACGGCAAGGTGCTGTGGCTGTCCGGCCGCTACCACGGCGAGGTCTACGCGATCGACACGACCACCGGCAAGCAGCTCGCGCGGATCCCAGTGGGCGGCGGCCCGCACGGTCTGGCCGTCTACCCGCAGCCGGGCCGCTACTCCCTCGGCCACACCGGCGTCTTCCGCTGACGCCCCCGCGCGCCGGCGCCCCGGGAGCCCGCACAGCCTCCCGGGACGCCGCCGCATCCTCACCAGGCGACCGGGAGCCGTTCCGGCAGCCGCTTGATGAAGCCCGTACGCCACACCAGGTTCTCCGCGGGCACCGCGAGCCGCAGACCGGGCAGCCGCTCCACGAGCACCTCCAGCGCGATCTCGGCGTGGGCCCGACCCAGGGCCGAGGCCGGGCAGTAGTGCCGGCCGGCCCCGAACGCCAGGTGGACGTTGGCGCTCTCCCGCTCCAGGTCCAGCTCGTCCGGGCGCGCGAAGGCCTCCGGGTCGAAGTTGGCCCCCTCCAGCAGGACGAGGACGAGCTCGCCCTCCCGGACCAGCACGTCGCCGACCCGTACGTCCGCCAGCGCGATGCGCGGCAGGCCGTCGCCGACGGACAGGTTCCAGCGCAGCAACTCGTCGACCGCCTTCCCCGTGCGCTCCGGATGGCCGCGCAGGTGGTCGATGAGCTCGGGCCGCTGGAGCAGCGCGAGGACGGCCAGGACCAGGAAGGCCGACGTGGACACGGCGCCGGCCCCGAACAGCGAGACGGCGACCGTCGCGAACATCTCGTCGGTCAGGTGCGCCGAGTCCGGGTCGGCCTCCCTGAGCTCCGCGAACCGGCCGAGCAGCCCCGTACGCTGCTCGGCCGGCAGCGCGAGCTGGGCGCCCAGCCGGTCGGTGAAGTAGCCGACGTCCTTGTACCAGTTGAGTGCCGAGTCGGGGAACGGCGCGCGTGCGGTCATGAACGCGACGTCGAGCCCCGACATCAGGCGCCGCCAGTCCTCGAACGGCACCCCCAGCACCCGGCAGTGCAGGGCCGCCGAGAAGGGGTCGGCGAACCCCGCCCGCAGGTCGACGGGCCCGCCCTCGGCGACGAGCCCGTCGACGAGCGCGCCCGCCGTGGCCCGCAACCAGTCCTGCAGGCCCTGCTGTCGCGGGTTCAGGGACTTCATCACGGCGGTGCGCAGCCCGGCGCTGTTGATGTTGCCCATGTTGTTCACGACCTCGGGCGGGATCGTCAGCGCGTACTGGCGGGGTACCCCGGGACCCGCGGTGTCCTTCAGGCTGAACCGCTCGTCCTCCAGCACCTGCTTGGCCAGCGCATAGCTGCTGACCAGCCAGGCCAGGTCCCCGGTGAGCGTGCGGACCCGGGCGACGGGGGCCTTCTCCCGCAGCCGGGCGCACTCCTGCGGCAGCACGTCGCCGCGCCGCGACAGCGGGAAGTCGAGGAGGGGCGCGTCCCGGCCGAGCGTGTCCGCGCCGGCCTCACGCTGCTCGACGCTCATCGGCGGTCCCTTCGATCGGTGCGTGGTCCGCGGCCGGGTGCGGGCCGCCGGGCGCGGGGGCGGGGCGGGTCGCACCGGCGGCCTCCGGCCGGACGACGGCGTAGGCCTGGTTGCGGGTCGCGCGCAGTCCCCCGCCGCGCCCGTAGAGGACGTCCGTCAGCGGCATCCGGACGTGGTACGCAGCCACGGACGACGGCACGTCGAGAATGCTCGGGGTGTCCACGAAGAACGGCAGCTCCGCCGCCAGGTAGTCGAAACAGACCTGCAACTGTCCGGCCGTGATGGATTCACCTTCCGGCAACTTCGGTCCGACGAAATGGAGGGCCATCTCCTCGCAGCCCTTGCGGAATTCGTCGTCGGTTTCGAGGAAATGGCGGACGCGCCGGTGCAGAAGTTGGTAGACGGGGTTGCAATCGAACTCGGACAGTGCCCGCACGCGGACCCCCGCATGCGGGTGCCCTGATTCCTCGACGCCCTTGACGATCCGCCGGCGGACCGCCTTGATCTCCTTCGCGGCCCGCTTCTGCGCATGATCCCGGCTGTGGCCGAAAGCAGCGAACATGCGGTCGACATGGAGGTCCGCGTACACGAAGTCGACCTGCGCGAAGCGGGGTACCGCCCACCGGGCGAGGCTGTTGATGCGCTCGGAGCTGAAGTAGCTGTTGCCAGGACTCACTCCGATGAGCACATGGTCGCCCTCATCCCAGATATGGCGGCACGCGCGGGTGAAGGGCAGAACTTCGAATGATGCGTCTGCTGTGATCGTCACCTGTGTGATCGCCCTTGTTGCCGCATGTCCCTGGGAGCCCTGCGCTCCTGGTGTGGCGGCAATGTCGGTACGTTATGCGGTGACCCCGGAACGTGACAAGCCCGAGCAGGATTTCTCGGCCGGAAATTGCCGCTTCCGCGCTACGGAACGGTAATTGAATTTCTTTCTGCCGCCTGAACGGGACCCGGTAGCGGCGGTCGTTCCCGACTGGCGCTACCCTGAGCCGGTCAACGAGCACCAAGAAGGGGTGGATCCCAGTGGCCGACATCGAGAGCGCACGGGCGACGTTCGGCAGGTTCGACGCGGACGGCGACGGCTTCGTCACGGCCGACGAGTTCCGTCACGCCATGGCGGAGATGGGCGACCCGTTCGTCACGGGCCCGGTCGCGGACTCCGTGATCGCCGCCAAGGACACGAACGGCGACGGCCTGATGAGCTTCGACGAGTTCTGGGCCTCCCTGAACAAGTAGGGCCCCGCACCGCAGCCCCCGTACCGCCCCGCCGGCGGTACGGGGGCTGCGGCCTGCCCGCCGGACCGGCCCGCGCGGCCGCGTCCTACGGCGCGCCGCCCGGTTCGCCCGGGGCGCCCGCGGCGGCATCCGAGGCGGCGTCCGCGGCTCCGCCCGGCCGGGCGATGTCCTCGACCTCGGCCAGGGCCTCCTCCAGCCAGCGCAGCCAGAACGTCTCCAGGCCGATCCCGCCGTGCAGCACGAGCCGGCGCAGCCGGTCCTCGTCGGAGTCCCGCTCCGGGGGGAAGTCCTTCTCCTCGATCGCCCCGTACAGCGCCAGCTGCCGCCGGTGCAGCTCCAGATGGCGCCGCAGCTCCGCGGCCAGCCCCTGCACCCCGGCCACGCCCGCGGCCCGGACCCGCAGCAGCAGGGGGTCCCGGATGGCCTTCGGGTCCTGGCTCTCGCCGATCCACCGCGCGAGCTCCGCGCCGCCGGCGGGCAGGACCTCGTACTCCTTCTTCTGACCCCGCACCGGCACCTCGCTCGGCAGGGCCCGGATCAGCCCGGCCTCCTCCAGCCGGCCCAGCTCGCGGTAGATCTGCTGGTGCGTCGCGGACCAGAAGTACCCGATCGACTTGTCGAACCGCCGGGTCAGTTCCAGCCCGGACGAGGGCTTCTCGAGCAGGGCGGTGAGGATGGCGTGCGGCAGCGACATGCCGTCATCCTAGGTTCGCCGCACTCCGGCGCCGGGGACTGGTGCCGGGCACCGGCGCCGTGACCGCCCTAGTGCCAGGCGGCCAGGGCCTCGGGGGTACCGGGGCCCGCCGCGTCCGGCTCCAGCAGGTCCCGCGCCCGCAGGAACGCCGCCACCGCCGGCGACCAGGCCTGGCGCAGGCCCGCCGCGGCGAGCAGCTCCGGTTCGGCGAGCAGCTTCCCGGCCGGGCCGAAGCGGATGCCCGCCGGGGTCAGGACGGCCGCGTCGTCGGCCCAGCGCACCGCCAGCTCGACGTCGTGCGTGGCCATCACCACGGTGGTGCCGCGCGAGCGCAGCCCCGCCAGGGTGTCGAGCAGCCGCTCCTGCCCGTCCGGGTCGAGTCCGGCCGTCGGCTCGTCGAGGATCAGCACCCGCGGGGCCATCGCCACCGCGCCCGCGATCGCCGCGCGCTTGCGCTGCCCGTACGAGAGCAGGTGCGTGGGGCGGTCCCGCAGCGCGGTGATGTCGAGCGCGGCCAGCGCGGAGTCCACCCGGGCCCGTACCTCCGCGGCGGGCAGGCCGAGGTTCATCGGGCCGAAGGACACGTCCTGCTCCACCGAGGCGGCGAACAGCTGGTCGTCGGGGTCCTGGACCACCAGCTGGACCGCCGTCCGCAGCCGGGTCAGGCCCGCCCGGTCGTGGGCGACGGGCGCCCCGTCCAGCCGCAGTTCGCCCGAGCCGGGCCGCAGGCCCCCGCTGAGCAGCCGCATCAGCGTGGTCTTGCCGCTGCCGTTGCGGCCGAGCAGGACCAGCGCCCGGCCCTCGGCGATCGCGAAGTCCACGCCGGTCAGCACCGCCGGGCCGTCCTCGTACGCGTAGCCGGCCCCGGCCAGTTCCACCAACGGGTTCACAGGTACAGCCCTTTCAGGGTGAGAGTCAGCGCGGCCACGGCCGCGAGCAGGGCCGCCGAGGCCGCCAGGAAGCGCCACGACAGCGTCGCCTCGGGGACGAGCACCCGCAGTGCACCGTCGTAGCCGCGCCCGGCGAGGCCCGACTGGAGCCGCGCCGCGCGGTCGAAGGCCCGTACGAACGAGGTGGCGGCGAGCCCGGCCACCGAACGCCACGCCGCCGCCCGGCCCGCGTTCCCCAGGCGGGCCGCCTGCGCGCGCCGCACCTGGGCGAGGGAGTCGAGCAGCAGGAAGCCGATGCGGTACATGACCAGGGCCACGTCCACCACCGGCGCCGGCACCCCGGCCCGGACCAGCCGCGGCAGCACGTCCGACACCGGCGTGGTGAACGCGAACAGCAGCACCCCGAGCGAGGCCGCGGACGTGCGCAGCAGCAGTTCGGCGGCGAGCCGCGGCCCGTGCGGGGCCAGCGAGACCGGACCCGCCGGGCCGCCGAGCGCGACGAGCAGCGGCAGCGCCCCGGTGAAGCAGAAACCGAGCGGGATCCGGAAGGCCCGCCACAGCTGCCGCCCGGCGACCCCGGCCGGCCCGAGGAGCACGGCGAGGGTCGCGGCGGCCACGAGCGGTCCGCCGGGCCAGGGCGGCAGGCACAGGGCGCTGACCGTCAGACCCAGCCCGAGCAGCGCCTTCTCCAGCGGGTGGCGGCCCCGCCAGCGACTGCTGTGCGCGGCCACGTCGATCGGCAGCACCGGCTACGACTCCGCGGTGGGAGCCGGGGCGTCGCCGCCCGCCGCCGCGGCGGCCGCGCCTTGGCGGCGGCCCCGGCGGACGCCGAAGTAGTACGCGAGCACGCCCGCGCCCAGGGCCGCCTGGAGGGCGAACAGGGCCGACTCGACCTCCCCGGACGGGGGCTCGTACAGCGGGGAGAACCAGGGCTCGTAGTCCGGCTTCAGTTCGGTGATGGCCGCCTCCGCCTGCGCGTCGGCGCCCGCGAAGGGCTCCTCCTTGCCCTCGCCGAGGCCCAGGGCGAGGGGCAGGACGGCCAGCGCCGCCACCAGGAGCAGCAGCAGAACGTTGATCTTCGTGTTCCGGCTCGGGTTCATCGCGTCACACCGCCGTCTTCTGCTCGGAGCGGCCGGTGAGCTTCGCGACGCCCAGCCGGACCAGGTCGGACTTGCTCGACTGCATCAGCAGCCGCATCACGAGGACGGTCAGCAGGCCCTCGCTCACGGCGAGCGGGATCTGCGTGACGGCGAAGATGCCGCCGAACTTCGCGAGCGCGCCGAGGAAGCCCGTGCCCGGGTCCGGGAAGGCCAGCGCCAGCTGGACCGAGGTCACGCAGTAGGTGACGAGGTCGGCGAAGAAGGCGCCGAAGAACACGGACACCATCAGCGGGGCGTTGAAGCGCCGCAGCAGCAGGTAGGCGCAGTACCCCGACCAGGGTCCGGCGATGGCCATGGAGAAGACGTTGGCGCCGAGCGTGGTCAGTCCGCCGTGCGCGAGCAGCAGCGCCTGGAAGAGGAGGGTGATCGTGCCGAGCACCGCCATGATGGGCGGCCGGAACAGGATCGCGCCGAGCCCGGTCCCGGTGGGGTGCGAGCAGCTGCCCGTCACCGACGGGATCTTCAGTGCGGACAGGACGAAGGTGAACGCGCCGGACGCGCCGAGCAGGAGGGTGCTCTCGGGGTTGGCCTTCACCTCGCGGGTGAGGGCGCGCACCCCGTGGACGACGAAGGGAGCGGACGCGGCGCCCCAGGCGGCCGCGTGCAAAGGGGGCAGGAACCCCTCGGCTATATGCATGAGTGGGAGACCTCTCCAGCACCTCGTGGATGGACAACGCGCCCTGGCCGGTCTCCTGGCTCACGGGTACTGATGCCCTGGCTCCGCCTTCCCGGGCGGTGCGGGTCCCTACCCGCGCTGCCCAGTGGCTTTCCCGCAGGAGTGGAGCCGGACTTCCCGTTCACAGTGGCGAGGGCCGCACCGGTCTTGCACCGGTTTCCCGTACACCAAGGCCTGATGACCCTAATCGGCCCCGTGGACCCGTAACAACCCGGCTCCGGCCCGCCTGTTGGGCCCGGGGATTCCGCTTAGGGTCGGCGGCGTACCGGTGTGCTGGGGGCGGGCGGGCGAAACGGCGGCAGGGGCGCGGAAGTTCCGGCTCGGGTCGGCCGTCTGGAGGGACCGGCGCGTGCTGGGGCGCTCTTCCGTTCATGCGCTCCAACCGGCGCCGCCGGGGCGTGTGCGGGGTGCGGTCGGGAGGGGTGGCCGGAGCGTCCGGCCGCGAGGGGCCGGGAGTGACCACCCCGGACGGGCGCCTTCCGTTCGCCGCGGGGCCGGCGTCCCCGCAGGCTGGGAGGGTGGCCGCCGAACACGACACCGCGCACCCGCAGCGGGGGACGGACGCCGGGGCGTTCGACTACTCCGACCTGACCGCCGTCTACGTCAACTGCACGCTCAAACGCTCGCCCGAGACCAGCAACACGGAGGGCCTGATCGCGCGCAGCCGGGCCGTCATGGAGGCGGCCGGCGCCCGGACCTCCCTGATCCGCGCCGTCGACCACGACATCGCCACCGGAGTCTGGCCGGACATGACCGAGCACGGCTGGGAAACCGACCAGTGGCCGGTCCTGTACAGCCAGATCATGGACGCCGACATCCTCGTCCTGTGCGGGCCGATCTGGCTCGGCGACAACAGCTCCGTCATGAAGCAGGTCGTCGAGCGGCTCTACGCCTGCTCCTCGATCCTGAACGAGCACGGCCAGTACGCCTACTACGGGCGCGTCGGCGGTGCGCTGATCACCGGCAACGAGGACGGCGTGAAGCACTGCGCCATGAACGTCCTCTACAGCCTCCAGCACCTCGGGTACGCGATCCCACCGCAGGCCGACGCCGGCTGGATCGGCGAGGCCGGTCCGGGCCCCTCGTACCTTGACCCGGGCTCGGGCGGACCGGAGAACGACTTCACCAACCGGAACACGACGTTCATGTCGTGGAACCTGATGCACCTGGCGGCCCTGCTCAAGCACTCCGGCGGCATCCCCGCCCACGGCAACCAGCGCTCGGCCTGGGACGCCGGCTGCCGCTTCGACTTCCCCAACCCCGAGCACCGCTGACGGCCCGGGCCGTACGACCGGACGGTCGCAGGGCCGTCCGGCCGTACGGGGGCTCGGCTCAGCCGCAGCACACGTTGCGGTGCGCGACGTCCAGCACGAACCGGTCGGGCGAGCGCAGGGTGAACGAGGTGTACGACGGCTTGCTGTCGAAGGCGGCGCCGAAGGTGACGTACCCCTCGAAGTCGCCCGTCATGGCGAAGCCCTTCAGGGCGGGCAGGTCGATCGTGGCGAGCTTCGGCCCGCGGTAGGTGCTCTCGCCGGAGCGCAGGTGTGCGTCGGCGGGGTGCAGACGGATCTGGAGGAAGTGCTTCCCGGCCAGCGGGACGGGCTCGCCGGACCCGTCCCGGTACAGCCGCGGGACGCGGGTGACCTCGACGTCGGGGACGCGTCCCCGCAGGTCGACGACGATCCGGTCGTACGCGCAGTGCCCGGCCCAGCGGGCGTTCACGACGAGCGGGACGGTGGCGCGCCCGGAGGCCGCGGCGGCCGGGGCCGGGGCGGTGGAGGCGGGCGCGGCGAGGGCGATTCCGGCGGTGAGGAGGGCCCCCGTGGCAAGGGCCACGGTCTGCCGGCGGCGGAGGTGGTTCATGACGTCCCCCCTGGTTCTCAAGAGACGGGGACCTGTGTCACTGCCGGAGACACCCGCTGCGCGTCGATGGTTGCGGCAAAATCGACTAAATTTCTTATTCCGTCGAAATCGCCCGAACCGGCACCTCGCCGACGCGCGGCCGACGCGTCACCGGATCAGGAGGCCGTCCAGCTCCGCGTCGAGGTCGTAGTGCCGCTGCTCCTCGCCCCGGGGCACCAGCTCCACCAGTCGCCGGCACAGCGCCCGGACGTCCTTGGCCCGGGCGGAGACCACGCAGCTCTGCTCCCCGTTGCTGAAGGCCAGGTACACCCGCGGCTCGCTGCGGCGCCGGCGGGGCCAGACCCGGATGTCGCCCGCGCCGGTGGCGCAGGCCTCCCCGTCGAGCAGGAGGTCCCGGGAGAACACCCAGCGCGCCAGGTGCCGGCCCGCCCCCTGGAAGTCCAGGGCGAGCTCCCAGGGCCGGTCGCAGCGGTACGTGAAGGCCGCCTGCAGCGGGACGGGCTCGGGGGCGGCCTCCAGGCGGATGGGGAGGACGCGGTGCTCGATGACGGCCACGGCCGGTTCCCCTCTCTTCGGGGTGTGACGGGGGACACTCGTGAAGCTAGTCCACCTCCGGGCCCGCACCACCGGGTCGAAAGTCCCGGGTCCGGGGGTCCCCGGACCCGTCCTCGCACAGGAACGGGAAGGGCCCGCCCTCCGGCCGGAGGGCGGGCCCGCAGGGTCACCGGGCGGCTACGGAACGGGCTCGACCGGGACGGGCGCGACGACGAGCGGAACGTTCCCGTTGCTCTGTCCGACGGTCGCGGAGTCGGTTCCGCCCAGCTGGACGCCGTTGCTCTGGTTGGTCGCCCCGGAGCCGGTGGCGACCTGCTGGGTGGTCGAGGAGTTGCCGGCGTTCGAACCGAAGACGCCGCTGCCGAAGATCTCGGCGGCGGCCGCGTTCGACGAGATCCCCGCCCCGGCCCCGCTGTCGGCCTGGGCGGTGCCCGAGCAGAGCAGGGCGGCGAGGGGGAGCGCGGCGAGCGCGGCGATCGCGCGGGCGCTACGGGTGCTTGCCATGGTGAGGGTGAGGTCCTCCGTACGAGAAAGGGCTGCGGTCCACGGCGGTTGGCCGGCCGCCGGGGTGTGGCCGCGACGTCACGTGATCACCCTTGCGCACCGGGATCATCCCGTACCACCCCCAGCCCCCACGGTTCGCCCTGAAGCGTGATCAATCCACGCCAAACCTCGACGTCCGGGAAAATCCGGGCGGTTGCCGCAGGTCGGGCGAGTGGCCGCCGGGCAACGCACGGGACCCCGGGCGCCGCGGCGCCCGGGGTCCCGTCCGTACGGAGACCGGGTCAGGTCAGCACTCGATGACGTTGACGGCGAGGCCGCCGCGGGCCGTCTCCTTGTACTTGACCTTCATGTCGGCGCCGGTCTCCTTCATGGTCTTGATGACCTTGTCCAGGGAGACCTTGTGGCTGCCGTCGCCGCGCATGGCCATCCTCGCGGCCGTGACCGCCTTGACCGCCGCCATGCCGTTGCGCTCGATGCACGGGATCTGGACCAGGCCGCCGACCGGGTCGCAGGTCAGGCCCAGGTTGTGCTCCATGCCGATCTCGGCCGCGTTCTCGACCTGCTCCGGGGTGCCGCCCAGGACCTCGGCCAGGGCGCCCGCCGCCATCGAGCAGGCGGAGCCGACCTCGCCCTGGCAGCCGACCTCGGCGCCGGAGATCGAGGCGTTCTCCTTGAACAGCATGCCGATCGCGCCCGCGGCGAGCAGGAAGCGGACCACGCCGTCCTCGTCCGCGCCGGGCACGAAGTTCACGTAGTAGTGCAGGACGGCCGGGAGGACGCCCGCGGCGCCGTTCGTGGGGGCCGTGACGACGCGGCCGCCCGCCGCGTTCTCCTCGTTCACCGCCATCGCGTAGATCGTCGTCCACTCGCTGCGGTGCAGCAGCGGGTCGCCCTCGGTGCGCAGCTGGCGCGCCGTGGCCGCCGCGCGGCGCTTGACCCGCAGGCCGCCGGGGAGGATGCCCTCGCGGGACATGCCGCGCGAGACGCAGGCCTGCATGACCCGCCAGATCTCCAGCAGACCCTCGCGGATCTCCTCCTCCGTGCGCCAGGCCTTCTCGTTCTCCAGCATCAGCGAGGAGATCGACAGGCCGGTCTCCTTCGCCAGGCGCAGCATCTCGTCACCGGAGCGGAAGGGGTACTTCAGCACCGTGTCGTCGAGCTTGATCCGGTCCTCGCCGACCGCGTCCTCGTCCACCACGAAGCCGCCGCCGACCGAGTAGTACGTCTTCTCCAGCAGCGGGGCGCCCGAGGCGTCGTACGCGAAGAGGGTCATGCCGTTCGCGTGGTACGGCAGGGCCCGGCGGCGGTGCAGGATCAGCTGGCTCGGCTCGTCGAACGCGATCTCGTGCGCGCTCCCTATCTCCGTGCCGAGCAGGCGCAGCCGGCCCGTCTTGCGGATCCGCTCCACCTCGTCGTCGGCGGTCTCCACGTCCACGGTGCGCGGGGAGTGCCCCTCCAGGCCGAGCAGCACCGCCTTCGGGGTGCCGTGGCCATGGCCGGTCGCACCGAGCGAGCCGTACAGCTCCGCCCGGACGGAGGCGGTCTGCGCGAGCACACCGTCCTTCTTCAGCCGCGCGACGAACATGCGGGCGGCGCGCATCGGACCCACGGTGTGCGAGCTGGACGGACCGATGCCGATCGAGAAGAGATCGAAAACCGAAATGGCCACGGTGGCGGACTCCTGGGAGTTTTTCACCCCCGCGGTGGCGGGGAGCGGACCGTCCTGCCGGTCTCGCAGCGTGTCGAGGCGGCCGACGGAGGGGGCGGATCTTGCAGGGGAATGCGGGCAAAGATCACCTCGTGGGCGCCCGTGCCCGGTTCATCAGCGTACGTCAGTTCGTGGGTGCGGTGGTTACGCCGGCCTGTACGGGGGCTGTCGCGGTCCCGACGCACCGGACCGCGACCCCGGGCCATGAGAAAGGCCCGGCCCTGTGTGACACAAGGCCGGGCCTTTCGAGCCGTGGCCTACAGCGACGGGTACAGCGGGAACTTCGCGGCGAGCGCCGAGACGCGCGCCTTGAGGGCCTCGCCGTCGTACGCCGGCTTCAGGGCCTCCGCGATGATGTCGGCGACCTCGGTGAAGTCCTCGGCGCCGAAACCGCGGGTGGCCAGGGCCGGCGTGCCGATCCGCAGGCCCGAGGTGACCATCGGGGGCCGCGGGTCGTTCGGGATGGCGTTGCGGTTGACCGTGATGCCGATCTCGTGGAGGCGGTCCTCGGCCTGCTGGCCGTCCAGCTCCGAGTTGCGCAGGTCCACCAGGACCAGGTGCACGTCGGTGCCGCCGGTGAGCACGTCCACGCCCACGGCCTTGACGTCGTCCTGGACCAGGCGCTCGGCGATGATCCGCGCGCCGGTCAGGGTGCGCTCCTGGCGCTCCTTGAACTCGGGCGAGGCCGCGACCTTGAAGGAGACCGCCTTGGCGGCGATCACGTGCTCCAGCGGACCGCCCTGCTGGCCGGGGAAGACCGCGGAGTTGATCTTCTTGGCCAGCTCCTGGGTGGAGAGGATCACGCCACCGCGCGGACCGCCCAGGGTCTTGTGCGTGGTGGTGGTCACGACGTGGGCGTGCGGCACCGGGTTCGGGTGCAGGCCCGCGGCGACCAGGCCCGCGAAGTGGGCCATGTCGACCATCAGGTACGCGCCGACCTCGTCCGCGATCCGGCGGAAGGCGGCGAAGTCCAGCTGGCGCGGGTACGCCGACCAGCCGGCGACGATCAGCTGCGGCTTGGTCTCCTTGGCGAGGCGCTCGACCTCGGCCATGTCGACCTGGCCGTCCTCGCCGACGTGGTACGGGACCACGTTGTAGAGCTTGCCGGAGAAGTTGATCTTCATGCCGTGGGTCAGGTGACCGCCGTGGGCCAGGTTCAGGCCCATGATCGTGTCGCCCGGCTTCAGCAGCGCGAACATCGCGGCGGCGTTGGCCTGCGCACCCGAGTGCGGCTGGACGTTCGCGGCCTCGGCGCCGAACAGCGCCTTGATCCGGTCGATCGCGATCTGCTCGACGACGTCGACGTGCTCGCAGCCGCCGTAGTAGCGGCGGCCCGGGTAGCCCTCGGCGTACTTGTTGGTCAGGACCGAGCCCTGGGCCTCCATGACGGCGACCGGAGCGAAGTTCTCCGACGCGATCATTTCCAGGGTGGACTGCTGGCGCACGAGCTCGGCGTCGACGGCGGCGGCGACGTCCGGGTCGAGTTCGTGCAGAGGGGTGTTCAGAACGGACATCAGGATCCCCTGTGGTCAGTTACTTACCGGCGGTGAGCTGGTCGTACTCGTCGGCGGAGAGCAGGTCGGCCGGCTCCTCCGAGACGCGGACCTTGAACAGCCAGCCGCCCTCGAACGGAGCGCTGTTCACGAGGCTCGGGTCGTCCACGACGTCCTGGTTCGCCTCGACGACCTCGCCGGTGACGGGGGAGTACAGGTCGCTGACCGACTTGGTCGACTCCAGCTCGCCGCAGGTCTCGCCCGCGGACACGGTGTCGCCGACCGCGGGGAGCTGGGCGTAGACGACGTCACCGAGCGCGTTGGCCGCGAACTCCGTGATGCCGACCGTGGCGACGCCGTCCTCGGCGGCCGACAGCCACTCGTGCTCCTTGCTGAAACGCAGCTGCTGGGGGTTGCTCATGACCTGATTCTCCTGGATGCGGGGGAGTGCGAACGAACAGTGGTCTTGCGTGGTGAGACGCGTCGGACGGCGGCCGGCGGCCGCCGCCGCACGGGCGCTACTTCTGCCGCTTGTAGAAGGGCAGGGCGACGACCTCGTACGGCTCATGCGTACCGCGGATGTCCACGCCGACGCCGGAGGTGCCGGGCGCGGCGTGGGCCGCGTCCACGTACGCCATCGCGATCGGCTTGCCCAGCGTCGGGGACGGGGCGCCGGAGGTGACCTCGCCGATGACCTCCCCGCCGGCCACGACCGGGAACCCGGCGCGCGGGACGCGGCGGCCCTCGGCGACCAGCCCGACCAGCTTGCGCGGCGGCTTGGTGGCGGCGCGCTCGGCGGCGGCCTCCAAGGCGGCGCGGCCCACGAAGTCGCCCTCCTTCTCGAACTTCACGACCCGGCCCAGACCCGCGTCGAACGGGGTCAGGGCGGTGGTCAGCTCGTGCCCGTACAGCGGCATGCCCGCCTCCAGGCGCAGCGTGTCGCGGCAGGACAGGCCGCAGGGCACCAGGCCGGCGCCCGCGCCCGCCTCGGTCAGCGCCTGCCACAGCTTGACGGCGTGCTCGGGGGAGACGAACAGCTCGAAGCCGTCCTCGCCGGTGTAGCCCGTCCGCGCGATCAGGGCGGGGACGCCCGCGACCGTGCCCGGCAGGCCGGCGTAGTACTTCAGGTTGTCCAGGTCGGCGTCGGTGAGCGAGGCCAGGATGCCGGGGGACTCCGGGCCCTGGACGGCGATCAGCGCGTACGCGTCGCGGTCGTCGCGGACCTCGGCGTCGAAGCCGTCGGCACGCCCGGTGAGGGCGTCCAGGACGACCTGGGCGTTGGAGGCGTTGGCGACGACCATGTACTCGGTCTCGGCCAGGCGGTAGACGATCAGGTCGTCGAGGATCCCGCCGTCCTCCTGGCAGATGTGCGTGTAGCGGGCGCGACCGACGCCGACGGTGGAGATGTTGCCGACCAGGGCGTAGTCCAGGAGCTGCACGGCCTGCGGACCGGTCACGGTGATCTCGCCCATGTGGGAGAGGTCGAAGAGGCCGGCCTTGGTGCGCACGGCGTTGTGTTCGTCGCGCTCGCTGCCGTACCGCAGCGGCATGTCCCAGCCCGCGAAGTCGGTCATGGTCGCACCGAGCGAGCGGTGCAGCGCATCGAGGGCGGTCAGGCGGGGGGCAGTGCTCATGGGTGTGGCTCCCGGGTCCCAGGGCATGACATGACGAGGACGTTCCTCCCCATCTGTCATCGGAACCTGAGAGGTTCGCCGAGAGTCCCGCGGGAACGGGAACGCCGACTTGCACCTTGGGTGGAGCACGCCCCGGTCCGTCGCGGGGGACGGTAAGGGCGCGGCTCGCTTTTCAGATCTGCCTCATCCACGCGGTACGGGGCCTGAGAGATTCAAGGGAGGTACTTGCTCCTTCGGCGCCCGGACGAGGCCTCGCGGCCTGCCGGGACTCTCCCGCGCGGATTCAAGCGGCCGGTATGCAGTTGGTCCAGATGGCGCACATCATTGCACGCCGCTGCGCGAATCGGGTGGGTGGGACCGAAAGACTGTGTCATTCGCTCATTCGCCGCCCCGGCCCGCGGTGTCCGGTGGTCGGACAGGGCGGCCGGAACCGGTCCCTGGGAATTACCGTCTCTTTACACTCAGTGGGCATGGGGTCTTCGAGGCCCGACACGGGGGAGGCGATCTTGTGCGGAGATTCGGAGTTCTGGCGACCGCCGGGACCGCGGACGGGGTGCCCGCCCAGCGGGCCCGCGAGCACCACGGACCGGTGCGCGACCTGCGCGGTCGGGGCGACCTCGGGCCGTGCCGGCTCGGCTTCTCCGAGGGGGACATCGTCGTGGTGTCCGGCCTGCCCGGCGGTGGCAAGAGCACGCTGATCAAGCGGGCCGCCGAGGGCGGCGGCATCGACTCCCAGGACGTGCGCGAGCGCTGGGAGCGGCGCATGCCCGCGACCCTGCCGTACGCCGTCTACCGCCCGCTGGTGCGGATCGCGCACTACTGGGGGCTGTGGTCGGTCCTGCGCTCCGGTGCCTCGGTCGTCGTCCACGACTGCGGAACGCAGCGCTGGGTGCGCGGGCTGCTGGCGGCGACCGCGCGGCGCCGCGGGCGGGGCCTGCACCTGGTGATCCTGGACGCCACCCCGCACGAGGCCCTGTCCGGCCAGGCGGCGCGGGGCCGCGGCGTGTCGGCGTACGCCTTCGCCCGGCACCGGGCCGCGGTGCGCCGGCTGGTGCGGGCCGCGGAGTCGGGCCCGCTGCCGGCGGGTTGCGCCTCCGTGGTGCTGCTGGACCGGGCCGCGGCCGCGCGGCTCACCCGTATAGCCTTCCGGCCCGCGGAGGCCGGCGGGGCCTGAACTCTGGCGGGGCGGGGCGGGGCGGGCCCGGTTCGGGGGCCCGGCCCGGGCGGCTACGCTCGCCGGTACACGGCGCGACAAGCGGAGGCGGAGATGCACGGCGGCGGTTGGCCGGAGAACGAGCTGGAGCAGGTGCTCGGAGCGGCCCTGGGCGTGCCCGACGCCGGCCCGAGGATCGTCGAGGTGCTGGGCCGGAGCCGGGTGTGGGTCCCGCTGCCCGGCGGGGGCGGCCCGGACAGCCCCTCCCTGACCCTGCCCACCATGGAGATCGACGGGGCGGCGTACGTCCCCGTCTACAGCTCCGAGGCCCAGTTCCGCGCCTGCGTCGGCCCCGCCATGGACTTCGCCGTGGCCCCCGCCGTCGAGTTCGCCCGCGGCCTGCCCCCGCAGCTGGGCATCGCCGTCAACCCGGAGGGCGCCGTCGGCGTGCCGCTGCCCCCGCCCGCCGTCGCCCAGCTGTGCCGGATCGGCCGGACCGAGCTCGACGGGCCCGCCAGCGGTGGCCGCGTCCGCCTCTTCGAGCCCGACTGGCAGGACGACCCGGTGGACTTCCTGGCCGCGGCGGCCGAGGAGTTCCGGACCACCGGCCTGGTCGTGGCCGCGCACCGCTGCCTCGCCAGCGTCGAGGGCGGGGACCCGGAGCTCTGCATCGGTGTCCGCCTGTCGAGACGGGATCCGGCCGCGCAGGACGCCCCGCGCGAGGCCCTCGCCCGGGCCCTGACCCGGGTTCCTTCGCCCTGGCCGGTGCAGCTGGTCCTGCTGGACTCGGCCGAGGACCCGGTGGTCGACTTCATCGTTACGCGCGTACGCCCCTTCTACGTGCCCTAGTGACGCTTAAGCTGGTGACATCTCCTGGCCGCACGGGTGGCCTGGACACGCGTGCGGACGAGGAGGGGTACCGGTGAGTGCGTCAGGCACTGCCGCGGCCGGGCAGGTCGAGCACATCATGCGTCAAGTGACTCCCGGGCGCTACGAGACCTACGAGTCACTTCTGCAGGCCCTCGCCGAGGGCCGGCTGTGGATGCTGCTCTGGCAGGGCAGCCCCGGCTCACCGGACGCCCAGTACGGCGGCATGGAGCTGGAGGGCCTCGGCTACGCGCCCTGTGTGACCTCCCCGCAGGAACTGGCCGCCAGCGGCTGGAACCGCGGCTACGAGGTGGTCACCGGCCGGGACATCGCCCGCGCCCTGTACCCCGACCGCTGGGGCCTGTGGCTCAATCCGCACGCCCAGGGCGGCGGTCTCGGCATTCCCTGGGCCGACCTGCGCCGGATCGCCACCGGCCTGGACCGGATGCCGGCGGGTCCGCTGCGGCTGTCCGAGCCCGCGCTGGAGCTCCCGCAGTTCTACGGGCTGCTGACCCAGCACGCGCACCGCACGCCGGCCGTCCGGTCGCTGCGCCGCGCCTGGGTGCAGCCCGCCCTGGGGTCGCCGTACCTCGCCGTCGGGCTCGACCTGTACGACGCCTCCGCGCCCGCGCTGCAGTCCGTACGGGAGATGATGCGCCAGTCCGTCGGCGCGGTGCCCGAGGGGGTGCCCGTGTGCACGGTGGCGCTGGCCGACGAGCACGACCCCGTCGCGATGTGGCTCCGGTCACAGACGCGCCCGTTCTACGACCGCGAGGGGCAGGCCCCGGCCTACTGACCGGCAGCTGAGACGACCGCGCCGCACGACACTCCGGCCGCGGGGAACGCACCGTTCCCCGCGGCCTTCTTCTTGTCCGGATTTCTTCGCTGATGCGTACCCAAAAGACCTACACCTACCGCGAGTTGGGCGCGTTGTCCGATTGTGCACCGAACGGACGGTGTTGCTCCGCTGAGCCGACTCCGCAGTCCGGATAACGGGAACCCGACCCTCACATCACGGTTGCGCATCCATTCATCTGCGGGTCTGGCGGCTGATCGCGGCGCCGATGAAGACTCCCCACCCAAGAGCCGCCGGGTCCCCGCGGAAACGGTTCGGCTCCCTGCACGTCGCTTGTCGTTCCGCACCGCTTCTCGCGTACTTCCGCACGGCTTTCCGCACGGCACCCGCACCTCATCCGCACCGCAGCAGCACCGCTCCGAGCGTGGCCGGGCATGCCCGAAAACGCACCGAGCACCACTGCACCTCCCGCACTTCCTGCACCTTCCGCACTTCCTGTACTTCCTGCACCTTCCGCACCTTTTTCAGTCCTGCGTGTCACCACGCACAAGAGCGCCACTCCGCACCAACGCCGCCACAGCGGCGGGCATGGGCCGGCAACCCGTCGGCCGAGAGGGGTCCCACCACGATGACGGCACCACTGCACGACGCGAGCGCGGAACCAACCGCACCCGTGGCCGTAGCCGACGTCCCTGCGAAGGCCATCGAAGGCCGCTCGCCCGGCCGTATCGCCTGGATGCGGCTCAAGCGCGACAAGGTCGCGCTCACCGGCGGCGTGGTCGTGATCCTCCTGATCCTCGTGGCGGTGTTCGCACCGCAGATCGTGAGCCTGCTGGGCCACCCGCCCAACGAGTTCCACGAGGACATGATCGACCCGGACCTCGGCACGCCGCTCGGTTCCTGGGGCGGCATCAGCTCCGACTTCCTGCTGGGCGTCGAACCCACCAACGGGCGCGACGTGTTCAGCCGGATCGTCTACGGCGCCCGCATCTCGCTGGTCGTCGCCTTCCTGGCCGCCTTCGTCTCGGTCGCCATCGGCAGCCTGCTCGGCGCCCTCGCCGGGTTCCTCGGCGGCTGGGTGGACGGCGTCATCAGCCGCCTGATGGACCTGCTGCTGGCCTTCCCGCAGCTGCTGTTCACCATCGCACTGGTCTCGGTCGTCCCCAACTCCCTCTGGGGGTTCGAGGGTTCGGGCGTCCGGATGGGCGTGCTGATCGTTGTGATCGGCTTCTTCGGATGGCCGTACATCGGCCGTATCGTCCGCGGCCAGACGATCTCGCTGCGCGAACGCGAGTACGTGGAGGCGGCGCGCAGCCTCGGCGCCGGCCGCGGCTACATCCTGGTCAAGGAGCTGCTGCCCAACCTGGTCGCGCCGATCCTGGTCTACGCGACGCTGATCATTCCGACCAACATCCTGACGGAGGCGGCCCTCAGCTTCCTCGGCGCCGGCGTCAAGCCGCCGACCGCGTCCTGGGGAAAGATGCTCTCCGACGCCGTCCCCATCTACCAGGACGACCCCATGTACATGGTGGTCCCGGGTATGACGATCTTCATCACCGTCCTGGCGTTCAACCTCTTCGGGGACGGGCTGCGTGACGCACTCGACCCCAAGGGCAGCTGAACCGCTCCACCGATTCACCCACCTCTGGAGGTTGGACCAACGTGATCCGCAGAAAGCAGGCCCTCGCGATCACCGCCGTGATCGCCGCGCTGTCGCTGACCGCCGCGTGCGGCGGCAACGACGGCGACAAGAAGACCGAGGGCAAGGGCGCCGGCGGCGCCGCCTTCAACGCCGCCACCACCGGCATCGTGAACCCGTCCACCGAGAAGGGCGGCGAGCTCAAGCTCTGGTCGCCGCAGGACGTCGACTACCTCGACCCGGCGCGTGCCTACTACGGCTTCGTGTGGAACATGCAGCGGCTCTACGTCCGCCAGCTGCTGGCGTACGACAGCAAGCCGGGCGAGGCGGGCACCAAGCTGGTCCCGGACCTCGCCGAGGCCCTGCCCGTGCTCAGCAACGAGGGCAAGACGTACACCCTCAAGATCAAGGACGGCGTGAAGTTCGAGGACGGCACGCCGATCACCTCGAAGGACATCAAGTACGGCGTCGAGCGCGTCTTCGCGCAGGACGTGCTGTCCGGCGGTCCCACCTACCTGATCGACCTGCTCGACCAGGGCCAGAAGTACCCCGGCCCGTACAAGGACACCGACCCCAACAAGATGGGTCTGAAGTCCGTCGAGACGCCGGACGACAAGACGATCGTCTTCAACCTGGCGAGCGCCAACTCCGACTTCAGCTACCTGCTGGCCATGCCGTCCTCCTCGCCGGTCCCGGCGGGCAAGGACACCGGCGCCACCTACACCAACAAGCCGGTCTCCACCGGCCCGTACAAGGTGGAGAGCTTCACCGCCAGCAAGGGCGCGACCTTCGTCCGCAACGAGAACTGGGACCCGAAGACGGACCCGATCCGCACGGGCCTGCCGGACAAGGTCACCTTCACGGTCACCACCAACCCGGACGACATGGACGCCCGTCTGCTGTCCGGCGACATCGACCTCGCCGTCGACGGCACCGGTGTGCAGCAGGCCGCGAAGAACAAGATCCTCAAGGACGAGAAGCTCAAGCAGAACGCGGACAACCCGTTCACGGGCTACATCCGCTACTTCGCCTTCCCGCAGACCGTCGCGCCGTTCGACAACATCGAGTGCCGCAAGGCCGTCATCTACGCGGCCGACCCGAAGTCCCTGCAGACCGCCCGCGGCGGCCCGACCAGCGGTGACCTCGGCGCCAACATGCTGCCGCCCGGCATCCCCGGCTCCGACAAGTCCTACGACCCGTTCGGCCTGACCAAGGGCCAGCCGCAGGAGGCCAAGGCCAAGGAGGCCCTCAAGGCCTGCGGCAAGCCGGACGGCTTCGAGACCGTCATCGCGGTCCGCAACAACCGCGCCCCCGAGGTGAAGACGGCCGAGTCCCTCCAGGCCTCGCTCGCCAAGGTCGGCATCAAGGCCACCATCGACCAGTACGACGGCAAGCTCTCCTCCTCCACGATCGGTTCGCCCGAGAACGTGAAGAAGAAGGGTTACGGCATCATCGTCATGGGCTGGGGCGCCGACTACAACTCCGGCTCGGGCTTCCTCCAGCCGCTGGTCGACGGCTCGTTCATCCAGCCGAACGCCAACAACAACTACACCGAGCTGAACGACCCCGAGGTCAACGGCCTGTTCGACAAGGCCGCCGCGGCCGCCACGCCGGAAGCCGCCGCCCCGTTCTACACGGAGATCAACAAGAAGGTCATGGAGAAGGCGCTCTACCTTCCCATCAATTTCGACAAGGCCTTCGTCTACCACAACCCGCGGCTGACGAACGTCTACTTCAACGACTCCCTCGGCAAGATCGACCTCGCCGTCATCGGCGTCGGCAAGTGATCCCGTAGGCCAGTCGCCACGTAACAACAGGCAAGTGCCTTCACCGCACATGCGCTAGTCCGAAGGGCAGGTGAAGGCCGCAGGCGGCGGCTGCCGTCCCCACGAGGGACGGCAGCCGCCCGCCCCGGGCGGCCGACTGCAGTGCTCGTCTACCTCATACGGCGACTGTTCAACGTCGTCGCCACGCTGCTGGTGGTCTCCGTGGTCACCTTCGGCATCTTCTTCGCGGTCCCGAAGATCACGGGCAGCGATCCGGCCCTCATGTACGCCGGCCGCGAGACCAACGAGACCGCCCTGGCGGGCATCCGCGTGAAGATGGGCTTCGACAAGCCCATCTCCGAGCAGTACCTGACCTTCGTCAAGGGCATCTTCGTCGGCCGCGACTACGACGGCGGCACCGAGGTCACCCACTGCGACGCGCCGTGCTTCGGCTACTCGTTCAAGACCGAGGCGCCCGTGTGGGACACCATGGTGGACCGCATGCCGGTCACCCTCTCGCTCGCCCTCGGCGCGGCGGTCATCTGGGTGCTCGCCGGCGTGGCGACCGGTGTGATCTCGGCGCTCAAACGCCGGACCGCCATCGACCGCACCGTCATGGTCGGCGCCCTCGCCGGCGTCTCCCTCCCCATCTTCTTCACCGGCATGGTGGCCCCCGCGATCTTCGTCTACAGCCTCGGCTGGCTGGACGTGTCCAACTACAAGCCCCTCACGGAGGATCCCGGGGCCTGGCTGAACGCCCTGATCCTGCCGTGGGTCACCCTCGCCTTCCTGTTCGCCGCCACGTACGCCCGCATCACGCGCGCCACGATGCTGGAGGTCCTCGGCGAGGACTACATCCGCACCGCCCGGGCCAAGGGCCTCAAGGAGGGCGTGGTCATCCGCAAGCACGCCCTGCGCTCCACCCTCACCCCGATCGTCACGATGTTCGGCCTCGACCTCGGCGGGCTCCTCGGCGGCGCGGTGCTCACCGAGACCACCTTCAACTTCCAGGGGCTCGGGACGGCGGCCGTCGCCGCCATCGGTCAGGGCGACCTCCCCGTGATCATGGGAGTCACCCTGCTCGCCGCGCTCTTCGTGGTGATGGCCAACCTGATCGTGGACCTGCTGTACGCCGTCATCGACCCGCGCGTGAGGCTGACGTGACCGAGAACCACCCCACTTCCCGCGCGGCCGCCGGACCCGGACCCGGCTCCGGCTCCGGCGAGACGCTCGCCGAAGGTCCCGCGTTCGTCCCCGAGCAGGCCGGCCCCCGCGGCAGCGGCGCCTTCCTCTCCGTACGCGACCTCAAGGTCCACTTCCCGACCGACGACGGTCTGGTCAAGTCGGTGGACGGGCTCTCCTTCGACCTGGAGCGCGGCAAGACCCTCGGCATCGTCGGCGAGTCCGGCTCAGGCAAGTCGGTGACCTCGCTCGCCATCATGGGCCTGCACCGCACCGGCAACGCGCGCAGCCGCCCGCACATCTCCGGCGAGGTCGTCCTCGACGGCGAGGACCTCGTCAAGGCCGACGCCGACCACGTGCGCAAGCTGCGCGGGCGCAAGATGGCGATGGTCTTCCAGGACCCGCTGTCCGCGATGCACCCCTACTACACGGTCGGCAAGCAGATCGTCGAGGCCTACCGCACCCACCACGACGTGGACAAGAAGGCCGCCCGGCGGCGCGCCGTCGAGATGCTCGACCGGGTCGGCATCCCCGAGCCCCACCGGCGCGTGGACGCCTACCCGCACGAGTTCTCCGGCGGCATGCGCCAGCGCGCGATGATCGCGATGGCGCTGGTCAACAACCCCGAGCTGCTGATCGCGGACGAGCCGACCACCGCCCTGGACGTCACCGTCCAGGCGCAGATCCTCGACCTGATCCGCGACCTGCAGCGGGAGTTCGGCTCCGCCGTCATCATGATCACGCACGACCTGGGCGTGGTCGCCGAGATGGCCGACGACATCCTCGTGATGTACGGAGGCCGGTGCGTCGAGCGCGGCACCGCCGACAAGGTCTTCTACGAGCCCCGCCACCCCTACACCTGGGGGCTGCTCGGCTCCATGCCGCGCATCGACCGCGAGCAGACCGAGCGCCTCATCCCGGTCAAGGGCTCGCCGCCCAGCCTCATCAACATCCCGAGCGGCTGCGCCTTCAACCCGCGCTGCCCGTACGCCGACGTCCCCAAGGGCGGCATCACCCGCACCCGGCGGCCCGAGCTGACCGAGGACGGCGGCGGGCACTGGTCCGCCTGCCACATGTCGCAGGAGGAGCGGACCCGGATCTGGACCGAAGAGATTGCGCCGAAGCTGTGACCGACATGAAGAAGAAGGCGGGCGAGCCCGCCGCGGACGCGCAGGCACCGGCCGGCGAGCCGCTGCTCAAGGTGACCGGCCTGGTCAAGCACTTCCCCATCAACAAGGGGCTGCTGCGCCGCCAGGTCGGCGCGGTCAAGGCCGTCGACGGGATCGACTTCGAGGTCCGGCGCGGTGAGACGCTCGGCGTGGTCGGCGAGTCCGGCTGCGGCAAGTCGACCATGGGCCGGCTGATCACCCGGCTGCTGGAGCCGACGGGCGGCAGGGTCGAGTTCGAGGGGCGGGACATCACGCACCTCGGGGTCGCCGGGATGCGCCCGCTGCGCCGCGACGTCCAGATGATCTTCCAGGACCCGTACGGCTCCCTGAACCCGCGGCACACGGTCGGCACGATCGTCAGCGCCCCCTTCAAGCTCCAGGGCGTGGAGCCGGAGGGCGGGCTCAAGGCGGAGGTGCAGCGGCTGCTGTCGCTGGTGGGCCTCAACCCCGAGCACTACAACCGCTACCCGCACGAGTTCTCCGGCGGCCAGCGCCAGCGCATCGGCATCGCCCGGGCCCTGGCCCTGAAGCCGAAGCTGGTCGTCGCCGACGAGCCGGTCTCGGCGCTGGACGTGTCGATCCAGGCCCAGGTGGTGAACCTGCTGGACGACCTCCAGGAGGAACTGGGCCTCACGTACGTGATCATCGCGCACGACCTGTCGGTCATCCGGCACGTCTCGGACCGCATCGCGGTGATGTACCTCGGCAAGATCGTGGAGTTGGCCGACCGGACCTCGCTCTACACCAGCCCGATGCACCCCTACACCAAGGCGCTGCTGTCAGCCGTGCCGGTGCCGGACCCGCGCCGGCGCGGTGCGAAGAGCGGTCGCATCCTGCTCAAGGGCGACGTGCCCTCGCCGATCTCCCCGCCGAGCGGCTGCCGCTTCCACACCCGCTGCTGGAAGGCCACGCAGATCTGCGCCGCGAAGGAGCCGCCGATGGTCGCGCCGGCCACCGGCCACCAGGTGGCCTGCCACCACCCCGAGAACGCACCCGACCAGGCGCCGGGCGACCCCGCCCTGCCGGGGGCCGCGGAGGCGCTGGTCAAGGTCGCGGACTAGGTCCGGGCCCGCCTGGGCACGATACGTCCGGTGGTCCGGTCACCGAGTAGCGGTCGGTGACCGGGCCACCGGTGATTCCCAGTGACAATGGGGCGGTGCTCCACGATCTCTTCCCGCCCGACGTCCAGCACGCCCTGGACCTCGCGGGCATCTTCGTCTTCGCCACCGCGGGCGCCCTGCTCGCCGTACGCAAGAACTTCGACGTCTTCGGCATCGCCGTCCTCGCCGAGGTCACGGCGCTGGGCGGCGGCCTCTTCCGCGACCTGGTCATCGGCGCCGTCCCGCCGGCCGCCTTCGGCGAGCTCAGCTTCTTCGTCACCCCGCTGATCGCCGCGGCCTTCGTCTTCTTCCTGCACCCCGAGGTGCAGCGGATCAACCGCGCCATCAACGTCTTCGACGCCGCCGGCCTCGCCCTCTTCTGCGTCACCGGCACGACGAAGGCGTACGAGTACGGCCTGGGGCTGACCGCGTCCGCCGCGCTGGGCCTGGCCACGGCCGTCGGCGGCGGCGTCCTGCGCGACGTCCTCGCCAACGAGGTGCCCTCGCTGCTGCGCGACCGCGAGATGTACGCCGTGCCCGCCACCGTCGGCGCCGCGATGGTGGCCATCTCCATCGGCCTCGGCGCCCTCAACGCGCTGACGACGGCCGTCGCCATCGTCACCACCTTCCTGCTGCGGCTGCTCGCCATGCAGTTCCACTGGCGGGCCCCGCTGGCCTGGAACCGCCGTTCCTCGGTCGCCGAAGAGCCGTAACCTGCACGTCACTCTGAAAAGCTACCGCTTAGTAGCTTCGCGTTGTAGGCTCAATTCCATGGCATACGCAGCGGCCCAGGCCTCCATCGGCGACAGCGAGTTCGACCGCGACACCACCATCACCGCGCGCGCGGGCGAGCCCGGGGTGTACGACGCGGAGCTCTCCGCCGGCTGGACGATCATCACCGCCGTCAACGGCGGCTATCTGCTGGCCCTGGTCGGCCGGGCCCTGTCGGCGGCCCTGCCGCACCCGGACCCCTTCACCGTCTCCGCCCACTACCTCACCTCCTCCGAGCCCGGCCCCGCGGTGATCCGCACCGAGGTCGTCCGGATCGGCCGGACCCTGTCCACCGGCCAGGCCTCCCTGTTCCAGTTCGACGAGAACGGCGCCGAGGTCGAGCGGATCCGCGTCGTCGCCTCCTACGGCGACCTCGCCTCGCTCCCGGACGACGTCCGCACCACGGCCCTGCCGCCGGCGATCCCGCCGTACGAGGCCTGCCTCGGCCCGGAGGCCGGCCCGGCCCCCATCCCCGGCAGCACCGCGATCGTCGACCGGCTCCGGCTGCGCCTGGACCCGGCGACCGCCGGCTGGGCGCTCGGCGCACCCTCCGGCAGGGGCGAGATGCGGGCCTGGTTCGAGCTGGCCGACGGCCGCGACGCGGACCCGCTCTCCCTGCTGCTCGCGGTCGACGCCCTCCCGCCGACCTGCTTCGACCTGGGCCTGATGGGCTGGAGCCCGACCGTGGAGCTGACCACGCACATCCGCCGCCGGCCGGCGCCCGGCCCGCTGCGGGTCGCGATCACCACGCGGAACCTGGCCGGCGGCTTCCTGGAGGAGGACGCCGAGATCTGGGACTCCGAGGACCGGCTGGTGGCACAGTCCCGCCAGCTGGCCCGCGCCCCGCGCCCCTGACCCGTCGGCACGGCCGGTTCCGCGGCAGGCGGCGCACGGCTGCAGGGCTGCTCGGCTGCCCGGCCGCCCCGACTGCTCGGCTGCCCGGCTGTGCCGTGACACCGCGCCCCGGCCCCGTACGGCTTCCGGCCCCGGCCCCCTTCGCGGGGGTCGGGGCCGGGCCGTTTCCACGCGGCTGGGGGCGGGCCGTCCGCGGGCCCGGGGGCGTGCCGGTCCCGCGGGCGGTGGAGCGGCGGTCGAGGAGGCAGGGGCGCCGTGGGCTGCGGGCGCCGGGGGGCTCGTAGAATCAGGGGATCATGGCCTACCTCGACCACGCCGCCACCACCCCGATGCTCCCGGAGGCCGCTGCGGCGATGACCGCGCAGTTCGCCGTCACGGGGAACGCGTCCTCCCTGCACGCCGCCGGCCGCCGTGCCCGCCGCACCGTCGAGGAGGCCCGCGAGGCACTCGCCGAGGCGCTCGGCGCCCGCCCCAGCGAGGTGGTCTTCACCGCCGGCGGCACCGAGGCCGACAACCTCGCCGTCAAGGGCCTGTACTGGGCCCGCCGCAGCCAGGACCCCGCCCGCACCCGGGTGCTCGCGAGCCCCGTCGAGCACCACGCCGTCCTCGACGCCGTCCACTGGCTCGCCGAGCACGAGGGCGCACGGGTCGAATACCTCCCGGTGGACCGCTACGGCCGCATCGACCCCGCAGACCTGCGCGCGGCCATCGCCCGCAACCCCGAGGACGTCGCCCTCGCCACCGTGATGTGGGCCAACAACGAGATCGGCACCGTCATGCCGGTGCACGAACTGGCCGCCGTGGCCCGCGAATTCGGTGTTCCGCTGCACTCCGACGCGGTGCAGGCCGTGGGTCAGCTCGACGTCCGCTTCGGCGACAGCGGGCTCGCCGCGATGACCGTCAGCGGCCACAAGATCGGCGGCCCGTACGGCATCGGCGCACTGCTCCTCGGCCGCGACCAGACCCCCGTGCCCGTCCTGCACGGCGGCGGCCAGGAGCGGCACGTCCGCTCCGGCACCCTCGACGTCCCCGCCATCGCCGCCTTCTCGGTGGCCGCCGTCCTCGCCGCCGAGCGGCGCGAGCGGTTCGCCGCCGAGGTCGGGCAGCTGCGGGACGACCTGGTCCGCGCCGTGCTCGCGGCCGTACCCGACGCCGTCCTCGGCGGGGACCCCGACAACCGGCTCCCGGCCAACGCCCACTTCAGCTTCCCCGGCTGCGAGGGCGACTCCCTGCTGCTCCTGCTGGACGCCCAGGGCATCGAGTGCTCCACCGGATCCGCCTGCACCGCGGGCGTGGCCCAACCCAGCCACGTCCTCCTCGCCACCGGCACCGACCCGCAGCTCGCCCGCGGCACCCTGCGCTTCTCCCTCGGCCACACCTCCACCGCGCAGGACGTCGCCGCCCTGGCCGCGGCCATCGGCCCGGCGGTGGAGCGCGCCCGCACGGCCGGCCTGAGCTAGTTCGGTGACCGGAGCACCAGCGCGGTCACGGCAGCACTAGGCGGTACCTTCCGGCTGCCGCAGCTCGGACACGTCGAGGGTCTCGGCCGGCGGCGGCGTCTTGGACGGGACCGGCTCGTCGTACCCGGAGAAGTCGGCCTCGCCCTGCACGCCGCCGATCTGCCCCTCGATCCGCAGCAGATAGGGCCTGCCCTCGGTGGCGACGTAGAACGTGGCCCAGTCGCCCCCGGAGCGGCCGGTGACCGCGATCGCGGGCGTGCCCTTGACGATGGCCTTCGCGCCCTTCTCCACATCGTCCTCGGCGAACGGCTCCGGCATGTACGAGCGCTGGAGGTGGGAGACGTTGCAGGCGGCGGAGAACTCGCGCAGCGAGGAGTCGTCGGCGCGGCCGTGCATCCACCGGCCCCGCAGCGCCTCGCTCGTCGCCCTGCCGGTCTCCTCCGGGACCTGGACCTTCATGAACGTCGCGTCCGGTTTCATCCAGACGTCCTGCCCGCGCTTGATGATCTCCAGGCGGCCCCCCTTCGGGACCACTTCGACGGTGCCGACGCAGTTGCCGTCCCGGTCGAGGCGGAAGTCCACGGCGTACGTGCCGCTCGCGTCCTTGGTCTGCCCCTGCCAGTGCAGGGAGCGGGCCGTGAGGAGCGACTGCCGGCCCGTCTCCGCGATCACGTGGGCGGGCTTCGCCTCGATGCCGTTCCCGTCCGACGCGGCCGTCCCCACCAGCAGGGTGCCGGCCGCCGCCACGACCATCGCGAGCCTGGACATCGCCTCACCTCCGACGCGGGGCAGGCCACAAGATCAGCGTAGGCCGGACGGGCGGGCTCCGCAGCCCCGGCCCGGCCGCCCGGCTCAGCCGGAGCCGTTCCGGTCGAGCTCGGCCCGCACCAGGCGCAGGTACTTCTCCCAGTCCCAGTGCGGCCCCGGGTCCGTGTGGTCGGTGCCCGGCACCTCGGAGTGCGCCAGGACGTGCTTGCGGTCGGCGGGTATTCGGTACCTCCGGCAGATGTCGGCGGCCAGACGGGCCGAGGCCGCGTACATCGCGTCGGTGAAGTCCTGCGGCCGCTCCACGAAGCCCACGTGCTCGATGCCGATGCTGCGCTCGTTCATCGAGCGGTTCCCGGAGTGGAAGGCGACGTCCAGCTCCCGCACCATCTGCTCGACATGGCCGTCCTGGCGGACTATGTAGTGCGCCGAGGCCCGGTGCCACGGGTTCTTGAAGGCGTCCACCGAGGACGCGAAGCCGCCCTGCGTCACATGCACCACGATGCGGTCCACCCGGTAGTCGTCCGGCCGGTCCGCCAGCCGCCAGTTCGCCGGCGAGGCCGCGGTCCAGCCCGCGCCCGCGTAGTCCAGCTCGCCCTCCTTGCGCGGCTTGGACACCCCGGGCAGCAGCCACCACAGCCGCCGCGCCTCGTCGGCCCCGGCCACCCCCGCCACCGCGAGGAGCCCGAGGCCCCCGAACAGCACCGCCCGGCGGGTCCTGCTCTTCCGCGCCCCGGCCGCCGCCCCCGTCGTCGCACCCTTGTCCGCCATGTGATCCACCCCCTGCACCCGACAACGCGCTGTGACCCCGGACGGTTCCCCCGTACTCTGGAAGGCGCTATGACTGAGAACCCGCAGCGCACCGCCCGTCCCCTCCGCGTCCTGGCCGCCATGTCCGGCGGCGTGGACTCCGCCGTCGCCGCAGCCCGCGCGGTCGAAGCCGGGCACGACGTGACCGGGGTCCACCTGGCACTTTCCGCGAACCCGCAGTCCTTCCGGACCGGCGCGCGCGGCTGCTGCACCATCGAGGACTCCCGCGACGCCCGCCGTGCCGCCGACGTCATCGGCATCCCGTTCTACTGCTGGGACCTCGCCGAGCGCTTCCGTGAGGACGTCGTCGAGGACTTCATCGCCGAGTACGAGGCCGGGCGCACCCCGAACCCCTGCCTGCGCTGCAACGAGAAGATCAAGTTCGCGGCGCTGCTGGACAAGGCCCTCGCCCTCGGTTTCGACGCCGTCTGCACCGGCCACTACGCGACGATCGTGGTCAACGAGGACGGCTCCCGTGAGCTGCACCGCGCCTCCGACATGGCCAAGGACCAGTCGTACGTCCTCGGCGTCCTCGACGAGCAGCAGCTCGCCCACGCCCTCTTCCCGCTCGGTGACACGATCACCACCAAGGAGGAGATCCGCGCCGAGGCGGAGCGCCGCGGCCTCGCCGTCGCGAAGAAGCCCGACAGCCACGACATCTGCTTCATCGCCGACGGCGACACCCAGGGCTTCCTCGCGAAGCGCCTCGGCAAGGCCGAGGGCGACATCGTCGACGAGTCCGGCGCCAAGGTCGGCAGCCACGACGGTGCGTTCGGCTTCACCATCGGCCAGCGCAAGGGCCTGCGCATCGGCCACCCGGCCCCCGACGGCAAGCCGCGCTACGTCCTCGACATCTCCCCGGTGAACAACACGGTCACCGTCGGCCCCGCCGAGTCCCTCGACGTCGGAGCCCTCACCGCGATCCGCCCCCGCTGGTGCGGCTCCACGCCCGCCGCCCCGGGCACGTACACCGCGCAGCTGCGCGCCCACGGCGGCGAGACCGAGGTCTTCGCCGAGGTGGTGGACGGCGAGCTGCGGGTGCGCTTCACCGAGCCGGTCCGCGGCGTGGCCCCCGGTCAGGCGATCGTGCTGTACGACGGCACCCGCGTCGTCGGCTCCGCCACCATCGCGACGACCACCCGGACCGCCGCCGCGTCCGTCTGAGCCCTCGGGCCCGGCAGCCCCGGCAGGCCGCCGGGCCCCGTTAGGCCCGGCGGGCCGGAGGGAGCCGTCAGGCCACCGTCAGGACGATCTTGCCGGTGGTGCGGCCCTGCTCGCCGATCTCGTGGGCCTTCGCGGCCAGCTCCAGCGGCAGCACCGTCTCGACCAGCGGCCTGAGCAGCCCCCGGTCGGCCAGGGCGGCGATCTCCTCCAGGCCCTTGCGGTCCGGCTCGACCAGCGTCCAGGCCGCGTGCACCCCGCGCTCCGCGGCCCCGGCCGGGACGTCGTCCGGCCCCGGCAGGGACACCAGGCGCCCGCCCGGCTTCAGCACCTCCAGCGACCGCTGCGCGACCTCGCCGCCCAGGGTGTCGAGCACCACGTCCACGTCCGCGACGACCTCGGCGAAGTCCTGCGACCGGTAGTCGACGACCTCGTCGGCGCCCAGCTCGCGCAGCACCCCGTGCTTGGCGGCGCTCGCGGTGCCGATCACGTACGCCCCGCGGGCCTTGGCGATCTGCACGGCGAGGTGGCCGACGCCGCCGGCCGCCGCGTGGACCAGGACGCGCTCGCCCGGCCGGACGTCCGCGCCGTCCACCAGGGCCTGCCACGCGGTCAGCGCCGCCAGCGGCAGCGCGGCCGCCTCGACGTGGTCCAGCGAGGCCGGCTTGCGGGCGAAGTGCCGGGCCGGGGCGGCCACGTACTCGGCGTACCCGCCCGCCTGCCGCGGGAAGTGCGGCATGCCGTACACCTCGTCGCCCGGGCGGTACAGCGTCACGCCCGGACCGACCGCCTCGACGGTGCCCGAGACGTCCCAGCCCACGATCGGGACCTCGCCCCAGCCGATCAGGGCGCCGCTGGCCCGGGTCTTCCAGTCCACCGGGTTCACGCCGGCCGCGTGGACCCGCACCAGGATCTCGTTCAGGCCCGGCTCCGGCCGGGCCGTCTCGACCTCGGTGAGGACCTCGGGACCGCCCCACTCGCTGACGACGACGGCACGCATGAATGTCTCCTTGCTGATGATCTGTGCCGGTTTTCCCGGCCGTGCCACCAGCTTGGACCGCCGCGGACCCTCGTGGTGGTGGCCGGATGGCCACCATGTGACAGAATCTGGCCATGCACCGTGTAGCCGTACTCGCCCTGGAGGGCGTCGCCCCCTTCGAGCTCGGAATGCCCTCGCGGGTCTTCGGGAACGCCGTCACCGAGGACGGCAGCCCCCTGTACGAGGTCACCGTCTGCACCGCCGACGGCCGTCCCGTGGCCAGTGACGCCGGCTTCACCATCGGCGTCACCGCCGGGCCCGAGGCCCTCGCCGCCGCCGACACCGTGATCGTCCCGCCCACCCACGGCATGCCCGGCCTGCTGCGCGGCGAGCCGCTGCCGCAGCCGCTCGCCGAGGCGCTGGCCGGGATCCGCCCCGGCACCCGGACCGTCTCCATCTGCACCGGCTCCGAGGTCCTCGCCGCCGCCGGGCTGCTCGACGGGCGCACCGCCACCACCCACTGGGTGCACGCGCCGGAGTTCCGGCGGGCCTTTCCCCGGGTCAGGCTCGACGAGGACGTCCTCTTCGTCGACGACGGCGACGTCCTCACCTCGGCCGGCGTCGCCGCCGGCATCGACCTGTGCCTCTACCTGGTGCGCGCCGACCACGGCACCGCGGTCGCCAACCGCGCCGCCCGGCTGTGCGTCGTACCGCCGTGGCGCGACGGCGGCCAGGCCCAGTACATCGACCGGCCCGTCCCGGAACCCACCGTCGCCACCACCACCGAGGCCCGCGCCTGGGCCATGGAGCACCTCGACGAGCCGCTCACCCTGGGCCAGCTCGCCGAGCAGGCGCGGATGAGCCTGCGCACCTTCACCCGGCGTTTCCGCGACGAGGTCGGCATGACCCCGGTGCAATGGCTGACCGCACAACGCCTCGACCTGGCACGCCAGTTGCTGGAATCCAGCGACCTGCCCGTGGACCTCGTCGCGCACCGCTCCGGCTTCGGCTCCGCCAACTCCCTGCGCCAGCACATGCGCAGCTCGCTCGGCACCTCACCGATCGCCTACCGCCGCGCGTTCCGCCCGGCCGCCGCCGCGGCATGACCCCACAGGTAATCGACGCGCCCGCCCACCCCTTGCGACGATGACCCCAACAGCCGGCTGCAGGAAGTTGGGGGAACACCATGACCGCCTACGCCATCGGCCACATCCGCCCCGAGACGATGAACGAGGACATCCTCCGCTACATCGAGACCATCCAGGCCACGATGGACCCCTTCGGGGGCCGCTTCCTCGTCCACGGCGGCGGCCCGGTCGAAGTCCTGGAGGGTTCCTTCACCAGCGGCCTCGTGATCATCGCCTTCCCGGACATGGAGCACGCCCGCGCCTGGTACGCCTCGGAGGCCTACCAGGAGATCCTCCCCCTGCGCACCCGCCACATCGAAGCCGACATCTTCCTCGCCGAGGGCGTCCCGCCCACCTACGACGCCACCCGCACCGCCGCGAAGCTCCGCGAGTCCGCCGGCCTGTGACGCCGCCGTGCCCCGGCGTGCGGGCCGGGGAGCGGGGGTGGGGCTTCGGGGTGCGAGCATGGGCGGTATGGCTACTCATCTGATCACCGGGGCCGGTGCCGGCATCGGCGCCGCCGTCGCGGACCGGCTGCACGCCCGCGGCGACGACCTGGTCCTGCTCGCCCGCGACGCCGGCCGGGCCCGGCAGCTCGTCGAGCGCTACCCCGGCGCCCGCACGCTCGTCGGGGACCTCGCCGACCCCGACCGGCTGTCCTGGGCCTTCTCCCACCAGACCGTCCCCGACCGGATCGACTCCCTGCTGCACATCGCCGGGATCGTCGACCTCGGGCCGGTGGGGGAGCTCGGCCCCAAGACCTGGCACGAGCAGCTCAACGTGAACCTGGTCGCCCCCGCGGAGGTCACCCGGCTGCTGCTGCCGACCCTGCGCGTCTCCAAGGCCACCGTCGTCTTCGTGAACTCCGGCGCCGGCCTGACCGCCCACGCCGACTGGAGCGCGTACGCCGCCTCCAAGCACGGCCTCAAGGCGCTCGCCGACTCGCTGCGCGCCGAGGAGCGGGCCAACGGCATCCGCGTCACCTCCGTCTACCCGGGCCGCACCGCCACCGCGATGCAGGCCAAGGTGCACTCCCAGGAGGGCAAGGAGTACGACCCGTCCGCCTGGATCGACCCGGAGTCCGTGGCGACCACGATCCTGATGGCCCTCGACCTGCCCCGTGACGCCGAGGTCAACGACCTGACCGTGAGGCCCGGCCGGTGACCGCGAGCGCCACCGGCGTCGGCTCCCTGCCCGGCGGCGACGCCCGCGAGGCCGCCAAGACCGCCACCGGCTCCTTCGAGGACTTCCCGTACCTGGCCGAGCTGCCCGCCCGCGGGCCCGGCGCCGACATGATCGGCCGCTCGCTCGGGCTGCTCGTGGACCTGTACGCGCACGTCGAGCCCAGCGGCTGGCGGCTCAGCGACCGGCCCGGCCGCGACACCCGGCGCTCCCGGTCCTGGCTCGGCGAGGACCTGGACGCCCTGGAGGAGTTCACCCAGGGCTACGAGGGCAAGCTCAAGGTCCAGGCCGTCGGCCCGTGGACGCTGGCCGCCGCCCTGGAGCTGCACAGCGGCGAGGCTGTGGTCCGGGACGCCGGCGCCTGCCGCGACCTGGCCGCCTCGCTCGCCGAGGGGCTGCGCGGACACCTCGCCGAGGTGCGCAAGCGGATCCCCGGCGCCGAGATCGTCCTCCAGTTCGACGAGCCGTCGCTGACCGCGGTGCTGCGCGGCCGCGTGCGCACGGCCAGCGGGTACCGCACCTACCGGGCCGTGGACCGGCAGGTGGTCGAGGGGACCCTGCGCGAGCTGTTCGCCGTGCACGACGGGGAGGTGGTCGTGCACTCCTGCGCGCCCGAGGTCCCCTTCGACATGCTCCGGCGCGCCGGCGCCGCCGGGGTCTCGTTCGATTTCTCCCTGCTCACGGAGCGCGAGGACGACGCCCTCGGCGAAGCCGTCGAGAGCGGCATGAAACTCTTCGCCGGAGTGGTGCCGGGGACCGATGCCCCGTTGTCGGACCCGGGCGGTAGCGTCATGGGTGTCAGGAAGCTCTGGCGCAGGCTGGGGCTGGCTCCGGGGACTCTGGCGGAGTCCGTCGTGGTCACCCCGGCGTGCGGTCTGGCGGGCGCCTCGCCCGCCTACGCCCGCGCGGTGCAGGCGCACTGCGTCAGGGCGGCGAGATCGCTCGCCGACAACCCTGAGTGACGGACCGAGACGGGGCACGGGAGGACACGGCATGGCAGCCGAACAGCAGGACGCGGCGGTACCGGCGGAGGTGCGCGAGCAGCACCAGCTGCTCGCCGAGCAGGTCGAGGAGCACCGCTTCCGGTACTACGTGAAGGACCAGCCGGTCATCAGCGACGCCGAGTTCGACCAGCTGCTGCGTTCCCTGGAGGCGCTGGAGGAGCAGTACCCGGAGCTGCGCACGCCCGACTCGCCGACCCAGAAGGTGGCCGGGTCGTACGAGACGGACTTCGCCTCCGTCGAGCACCGCGAGCGCATGATGTCCCTCGACAACGCCTTCGACGACGCGGAGCTCTCGGCCTGGGCCGACCGGGTCGCCCGCGACGTGGGCTCCTCGCAGTTCCACTACCTGTGCGAGCTCAAGGTCGACGGCCTCGCCGTCAACCTCACGTACGAGCACGGGCGCCTCACCCGGGCCGCCACCCGAGGCGACGGCCGCACCGGCGAGGACATCACCCCGAACGTGCGGACCATCGCGGAGATCCCGGACCGGCTCAAGGGCGACCGGATCCCGGCGCTGGTGGAGATCCGCGGCGAGGTCTTCTTCCCCATGGAGAAGTTCGAGGAGCTCAACGCCCGGCTGGTCGCGGCCGGGGACAAGCCCTTCGCCAACCCGCGCAACGCCGCCGCCGGTTCGCTGCGCCAGAAGGACCCGAAGGTCACCGCCACCCGCCCGCTGCACATGGTGGTGCACGGCCTCGGCGCCCGCGAGGGCTTCGAGATCGGCCGGCTGTCCGAGGCGTACGCCCTGCTGCACGAGTGGGGGCTGCCCACCGCCCGGCACAACGAGGTCGTGGGCAGCCTGAAGGAAGTCCAGGCGTTCATCGCCCGGTTCGGTGAGAACCGGCACTCCGTGGAGCACGAGATCGACGGCGTCGTCGTCAAACTCGACGAGATCCCGCTGCAGGGCCGACTGGGCTCCACGGCACGCGCCCCGCGCTGGGCCATCGCCTGGAAGTACGCGCCGGAAGAGGTCAACACCAAGCTGGTGGACATCAAGGTCGGCGTCGGCCGCACCGGGCGCGTGACCCCGTACGCCCAGGTGGAGCCGGTGACGGTGGCCGGCTCCGAGGTCGAGTTCGCCACCCTGCACAACCAGGACGTGGTCAAGGCCAAGGGCGTCCTCATCGGGGACACGGTGGTGCTGCGCAAGGCCGGGGACGTCATCCCGGAGATCCTCGGCCCCGTGGTCGACCTGCGCGACGGCACCGAGCGGGAGTTCGTGATGCCCGCCGAATGCCCCGAGTGCGGTACCCCGCTGCGCCCGATGAAGGAGGGCGACATCGACCTCCGCTGCCCGAACGGACAGACCTGCCCGGCGCAGCTGCGCGAGCGGCTGTTCTACCTGGGCGGCCGCCAGTGCCTGGACATCGAGAACTTCGGCGCGGTGGCCGCGGCCGCCCTCACCCGGCCGCTGGAGCCGGCCGAGCCGCCGGTGGTCGACGAGGGCGACCTGTTCGACCTGACGATCGAGCAGCTGCTGCCCATCAAGGCGTACGTCCTCGACCCCGACAGCGGGCTGCCCAGACGCGACCCGAAGACCGGCGAGGAGAAGATCGTCACGGTCTTCGCCAACCAGAAGGGCGAACCGAAGAAGAACACCCTGGCGATGCTGGAGAACATCGCCGCGGCCAAGGACCGCCCGCTCGCCCGCGTCATCAACGGCCTGTCGATCCGTCACGTCGGCCCGGTGGCCGCCGAGGCGCTGGCCCGCGAGTTCCGCTCCGTCGAGCGGATCGAGCGGGCCACCGAGGAGGAGCTCGCCGCGACCGAGGGGGTCGGCCCGATCATCGCCGCCTCCCTCAAGGAGTGGTTCGCCGTCGACTGGCACCAGGAGATCCTGCGCAAGTGGCGGGCGGCCGGCGTCCGGATGGAGGAGGAAGGTTCCGGCGAGGAGGAGGGGCCGCGCCCCCTGGAGGGCCTCACCGTCGTCGTCACCGGCACCCTGCAGGACCACACCCGGGACGGCGCCAAGGACGCCCTGCAGAGCCGGGGCGCCAAGGTGACCGGATCGGTCTCCAAGAAGACCGACTTCGTCGTGGTCGGCGACAACCCCGGCTCGAAGTACGACAAGGCGGTGCAGCTGAAGCTGGCCATTCTCGACGAGGCGGGCTTCGCGGTGCTGCTGGAGCAGGGCCCCGACGCGGCGCGCGGGGCGGCCCTCCCGCTGGACGGCGCCGCCGCGGCGGAATAGCACGGCCGGACAGCCCCGCCCGGGGAACCGGGAAAGGCGGACGGATGCGTGGCGTGCGGCCGTACGAGCGGGCGCACGCCCGGCGCAACAGACGGTGGTAAACGGCTGGTACAGGGCTGTTCCCGGGGCAGTTGGCTGTCAGATCATCGGATGGGCGACCCGGGGGTCCTGGTCCAAACTCACCTGTTCGGCGGATACCGTACTGATGAGGATGGCTGGGGCGCATTCGGGCAACCGCCGCCGACCGGTGCCCCTGGGAGCCTCTCGCGTCCTACTGTTGAGGGGTGCGCCTGTCGTGCACGGCTGCGTGATGCGATTCCAGCCGTGATGGCATGACATCGGGGCCATCGCGTGGCATCGGCAGTGCCGGCTGTGAGAGGGACGGGCATGAAACCCACCGAAAGCGCCGACCCGTCACCTGATTTCGGCGGGGAGATCCCGCCCATGCGGACGGGACGGCCCGGAGTCCTGCGTGCCAGGACACGGGACGGGCGCCCGCTCGACACCGGAGCGGGAGCGGCCGGGGCGAAGCAGCGCACCGTGCTGCCCTTCACCGTCGTGGGCCTGGCCGCCGTGGTCCTCGTGGCGGGCATCGCCGCCACGCTGACCGACCGTCACGCCCTGTTCCCCGGCGGCACGGTCGGCTGGGCGCTCGCGCTGCTGACCGGCATCATCGTGGGCCACCTCGTCGCCCTCGGCCGGGACCGCTGGTGGGGCGGCACCGGATCCGGCGCGGCCCTCACCCTCGGCGTGCTCCTCCTCTACGGCTGGGTGCCCGCCGGGCTGGTCTCCCTCGCCGTGGTCACCCTGGTCGGGGCCGCGCGCCGGCACCGCTGGCGACAGGGGCTGCTGCACGGCGCCGCCGACATCCTCGGGATCGGCGCGGGGGCCCTCGTCCTCGCCGCCTTCGGACAGGCGCCGACCGTGGAATCGCCCTGGCGGCCCACCGACTGGGGGCTGGCGGCCGCCCCCGAGGTCGTCCTGGTCGCCGTGGCCTACCTGCTGGCGAGCCGGCTGCTGCTGTGGCTCGCGCTGACGCCGCGCGGCGGGGGCCTGCGCACCGCCGCCCGCACGGCCCTGATCCGTCAGGCCTTAGTGGCCGTCGCGCTGCTCGGCATCGCCCCGCTGATCTGCGTGGTGGCGATCGCGCAGCCGGTGCTCCTGCCGCTGTTCGCCGTACCGCTGATCGCCCTGGACTCCACCCTGTGGATCGCCCGGGCGCGGGCCGAGGAACAGCTGCGGGACCCGCTGACCGGGCTGCCGAACCGGCAGTGGCTGCTGGAGCGGGCCTGGTCCGCACTGGACGAGGCAGAACGCCTGGGCACGCGCTCGGCCCTGGTGCTGATCGACCTGGACCGGTTCCGGGCGGTCAACGACACCCTCGGTCACCTCGCCGGCGACCGGCTGCTGCTCCAGATCGCCGACCGGCTGCGGCAGGCCCTGCCCGAGGAGGCCGAGGCCGCACGCCTCGGCGGCGACGAGTTCGCCGTCCTCCTGCCCGTCGCCGACTCCACCACCAGCGCCCAGCGGGTCGCCCGCCACCTGGTCGCCGAGCTCAGTTCGCCGCTCGACCTGGACGGCCTCACCCTCGTCCTGGAGGCCAGTGCCGGCCTCGCCGTCTTCCCCGACCACGCGCTGGACGCGGAGGGGCTGCTGCGGCGTGCCGACGTCGCCATGTACCAGGCCAAGCGCGACCGCACGGGCGTGGAGGTGTACGAGTCCAAGCGCGACAGCAACACCCCCGACCGGCTCGGCCTCCTCGGCGACCTGCGCCGGGCCCTGGACGCCGGCGAGGTGGAGCTCCACTACCAGCCCAAGGTCCGCTTCGACGGGCAGGTGGCCGGGCTGGAGGCACTGGTGCGCTGGGTGCACCCCGAGCGCGGACGCGTCTCCCCGGACGAGTTCATCGCGATCGCCGAGACCTCGGGTTTGATGCCCCACCTCACCGAGTACGTGCTGGAGACCGCCCTCGCCCAGGTCGCCCGGTGGCGCAAGCAGGGTCTGAAGGTCCCGGTGGCGGTCAACGTCTCGCCGCGCGACGTCCACACCCCCGGCTTCGCCGGCGCCGTCGCGGCCCGCCTCGCCCGGCACGGCGTCCCGGCGAGCGGCCTCCAGCTGGAGATAACGGAACACGTGCTGCTGGAGGACCCCCAGCGGGCCGCGGACACCATGGCGGGGCTGACCGGCCACGGCGTGAAGATGTCCCTGGACGACTTCGGCACCGGCTACTCCTCCCTGGTCCACCTGCGCCGGCTGCCGGTGAGCGAGCTGAAGATCGACCGCTCCTTCGTGGCGCGGCTCGCGGTCGACGCCCAGGACGCGGAGATCGTCCGCTGCACCGTGGACCTCGCGCACTCCCTGGGCCTGCTCGTGGTGGCCGAGGGCGTGGAGGACGACGAGACCTGGGAGCGGCTGCGGGATCTGGGCTGCGACGCCGTCCAGGGCTGGCTGGTCGCAGCCGCCATGCCCCCGCAGGAGGCCACGGCCTGGCTGCTGGCCCGCGGCGAGCGCGGCTGGCGCCGGCCCGCGGACATCACCCGGGAGCTGTCGTCGGCTCCGGCCACGGCGGAGTCCCCGGCCCCGTAGTTCCGGCGGGACGGCCGCCCCGCCGGGACCCGCGGCCCTCCCGGGTGGAAACGGTTTCGTGGCTCAGGGGCCCGGCCCCATAGGATTGGGCAGGAAACCACTCACTCACCACCCCCAGAGGATCGCTGCATGCCTGGCATTTCGCGCGAGGAGGTCGCCCACCTCGCTCGGCTGGCACGTATGGAACTGTCCGACGAAGAGCTCGATCACTTCGCCGGACAGCTCGACGACATCATCGGCGCGGTAGCCCGCGTGTCCGAGGTCGCCGACCAAGACGTGCCGCCGACCTCGCACCCGCTGCCGCTGACGAACGTCATGCGCGCGGACGAGGTCCGACCGTCGCTCACCCCCGCGCAGGCGCTCTCCGGCGCCCCCGCCCAGGAGCAGCAGCGTTTCAAGGTGCCGCAGATCCTGGGGGAGGACTAATCACCATGGCTGACACCCACATCATCAAGCTCACGGCCGCCCAGACCGCCGAGAAGATCGCCTCGGGCGAGCTCACGGCCGTCGAGGTCACCGAGGCCCACCTGGCCCGCATCGACGCGACCGACGAGAAGGTCCACGCCTTCCTCCACGTCGACCGCGAGGGCGCCCTGGCCCAGGCCCGCGCCGTCGACGCCAAGCGCGAGCGCGGCGAGGAGCTCGGCCCGCTGGCCGGCGTCCCGCTCGCCCTCAAGGACATCTTCACCACCGTCGGGGTCCCGACCACCGTCGGTTCGAAGATCCTCGAAGGTTGGATCCCGCCGTACGACGCCACCCTGACGCGCAAGCTGAAGGAAGCCGACGTCGTCATCCTCGGCAAGACCAACATGGACGAGTTCGCCATGGGCTCCTCCACCGAGAACAGCGCCTACGGCCCCACCGGCAACCCGTGGGACCTCACCCGCATCCCCGGCGGCTCCGGCGGCGGCTCCGCGGCCGCGCTGGCCGCCTTCCAGGCGCCCCTGGCCATCGGCACCGACACGGGCGGCTCCATCCGCCAGCCCGCCGCCGTCACCGGCACCGTCGGCGTGAAGCCCACCTACGGCGGCGTCTCCCGCTACGGCATGGTCGCCTTCTCCTCCTCCCTCGACCAGGGCGGCCCGTGCGCCCGTACGGTCCTGGACGCGGCGCTGCTGCACGAGGTCATCGCCGGCCACGACCCGCTGGACTCCACCTCCGTCGACGCGCCGGTCCCGCCGGTGGTCGAGGCGGCCCGCAACGGCTCCGTCGCCGGCATGCGCGTCGGCGTCGTCAAGCAGTTCCGGGGCGAGGGCTACCAGGCCGGCGTCGTGCAGCGCTTCGACGAGTCCGTCGAGCTGCTCAAGGAGCTCGGCGCCGAGATCGTCGAGCTGGACTGCCCGTCCTTCGACCTCGCGATGGCCGCGTACTACCTGATCGCGCCGTCCGAGTGCTCCTCGAACCTGGCCCGCTTCGACGCCATGCGCTACGGCCTGCGCGTCGGCGACGACGGCACCAAGTCCGCCGAGGAGGTCACCGCGCTCACCCGCGACGCCGGCTTCGGCGACGAGGTCAAGCGCCGCGTCATCCTCGGCACGTACGCCCTCAGCTCCGGCTACTACGACGCCTACTACGGCTCGGCCCAGAAGGTCCGCACCCTCATCAGCCGGGACTTCGACAAGGCCTTCGAACAGGTCGACGTGATCGTCTCCCCGACGACCCCGACCACCGCCTTCGCGATCGGCGAGCGCACCGACGACCCGCTCGCCATGTACCTCGCGGACCTGTGCACCATCCCGACCAACCTGGCCGGCAACGCCGCCATGTCGCTCCCCTGCGGCCTGGCGCCGGAGGACGGACTCCCGGTCGGACTGCAGATCATCGCCCCGGCGATGAAGGACGACCGGCTGTACAAGGTCGGTGCCGCCGTCGAGGCCGCCTTCGTCGAGCGCTGGGGCCACCCCCTGCTTGAGGAGGCTCCGTCCCTGTGAGCGCACTGTCCAAGGCCAAGGGCTTCAAGAAGTCGAAGTCCGGCACCTACCTGTCGATCGCGACCACCGCTTTCGGCGCCATCAGCGTGATCAAGCAGGCCAAGAGGGCCCGCACCGAGCACGACACGCTCCAGCTGGTCGACGCCGTCGTGTCCGCCGCCGCCATCGTCACCGGGCTCGCCATCCTGTACCGCGAGCTGAAGCGCCTCGGCGACGACGACGTCCTGCTGGGCTGAGAGGGAAGTTTCACTGTGACCGTCACCGAACTGCTGTCGTACGAGGACGCCCTCGCGTCGTACGACCCCGTCATGGGCCTGGAGGTCCATGTCGAGCTCGGCACCAGGACCAAGATGTTCTGCGGCTGCTCCACCGAGCTGGGCGCCGAGCCCAACTCGCAGACCTGCCCCACCTGTCTCGGCCTGCCCGGCTCGCTCCCGGTCGTCAACGCGACCGGCGTCGAGTCCGCGATCAAGATCGGTCTCGCCCTGAACTGCGAGATCGCCGAGTGGTGCCGCTTCGCCCGGAAGAACTACTTCTATCCGGACATGCCGAAGAACTTCCAGACCTCCCAGTACGACGAGCCCATCGCCTTCAACGGCTACCTGGACGTCCAGCTGGAGGACGGCGAGGTCTTCCGCGTGGAGATCGAGCGCGCCCACATGGAGGAGGACACCGGCAAGTCGCTGCACGTCGGCGGTGCCACCGGCCGTATCCACGGCGCCTCCCACTCCCTGCTGGACTACAACCGCGCCGGCATCCCGCTCATCGAGATCGTCACCAAGCCCATCGAGGGCGCGGGCGAGCGGGCCCCCGAGGTCGCCAAGGCGTACGTGGCCGAGCTCCGCGAGGTCATCAAGGCCCTCGGCGTCTCCGAGGCCCGGATGGACAAGGGCCAGATGCGCTGCGACGTGAACCTGTCGCTGCGCCCGAACGGGACGAAGGAGTTCGGCACCCGCTCGGAGACGAAGAACGTCAACTCGCTGCGCTCCGTCGAGCGCGCGGCGCGCTTCGAGATCCAGCGCCACGCGGCCGTGCTGTCCTCCGGCGGCACGATCGTGCAGGAGACCCGTCACTTCCACGAGGAGGACGGCTCCACCACCTCCGGCCGCATCAAGGACAACGCCGAGGACTACCGGTACTTCCCGGAGCCCGACCTCGTCCCCGTGGCCCCGGCCCGCGCGTGGGTCGAGGAGCTGCGCGCGGCCCTGCCCGAGATGCCGCGCGTGCGCCGCAACCGCCTCCGCGAGGAGTGGGGTGTGAGCGAGCACGACATGCAGTCGATCCTCAACGCGGGCGCGGTGGACTCCATCGTCGCCACCATCGAGGAGGGCGCCGACTCGACCGCGGCCCGCAAGTGGTGGATGGGCGAGCTGGCCCGCAACGCCAACGAGCAGGGCGTCGTCGTCGACGAGCTGCCGATCACCCCGGCCCAGGTGGCCCGGGTGGCGGCCCTGGTCGCGGACGGCTCGCTCAACGACAAGCTGGCCCGCCAGGTCATCGAGGGCGTCCTCGCCGGCGAGGGCACCCCGGACGAGGTCGTCGAGAAGCGCGGCCTGAAGGTCGTCTCCGACGAGGGCGCGCTCGGCACCGCCGTGGACGAGGCCATCGCCGGCAACGCGGCCATCGCCGACAAGATCCGCGGCGGCAAGGTCGCCGCCGTCGGCGCCCTGGTCGGCGCGGTCATGAAGGCCACCCGCGGCCAGGCCGACGCGGCCCGCGTCAAGGAGCTCATCCTGGAGAAGCTGGGCGTCTCCGAGTAGGAGCCGCCCGGCTGCCGGGCCGCCCGGGCGGCTTACCGGCTCCCGCAGCTCACGAACGCCGAACGGCCCGCACCCCGCGAGGGGGGCGGGCCGTTCGGCGTTCCGCCCGCGCGGGCGGTCACCGGCCGGGTCGGACCGGCGGACCGGTCCTGGTCACCGGCTTTCCGGCAGGGGCCCGGTGAGGAAGGCCAGTCGGGCCCGCTTCGCCGGGAGGTGGACCTCGGGCAGGTCGATCTCCGGCAGCTCGACCTCCGGGCCGAGGGTGAAGCCGCTGCGCTCCAGTCGGGCGATCGCCTTGGTGTTGCGGGCGTCCGGCTCCGCGACGATCCGGCGCGTGGAGCCGTCCGAGCGCACGAACGCCAGGAAGAGTCCGATCAGCACCGCGCTGAAGCCGTGCTCCGCCCCGGCGCCGGCCCCGGCCGGGGCGAGCAGCACGTGCACACCGGTGTCGCCGGGCTGGGCCTCGTAGCACTCGGAGACCCGGTCCGCGGCGCACTCGTACGTCTGGAAGAGCCCGACGGGCACCCCGTCGCGGCGGGCGAGGAACGCGTGGTGCGTGGTGCGCCGGTCGACGTCCTCGTAGATCTCCCGGACCAGGTCCGGGCCCGCCCCGGTCATGCCCCAGAAGCGGGCTCGCTCCTGTCTCACCCAGCTGTGGATCAGCGCGGCGTCGGCGGCCGGGTCGACCGGGGACAGGGTCACCGTGCCGAAGCCCTCGACGGCACGGGTGAACACGGGCTGCCGCGCCCCGGCGGCGGGGCCGGTCACACGGACTCCCGGGTCAGGCGGGCCCAGTCGGTGACGACGGGGGCGAGCTCGCACCGCGCCCACAGCGGGAGCTGGTCGCGGTGGTGGGGGGCGCCGGCGACGCCGTCCGCGCCGAGCGGGACCGCCCACAGGCTGTCCTCGCGGCGGCCGAGGTCCCAGACGTAGCGGGCCGCGGACGCCCGGGCGGTCAGATCGGTGAAGCCGGGGACGGAGGAGGTGGCGTTCACGCAGTCGTGGTCGCCGCCGAGGCCCGGCCACTCGGCGTCCGGGTCCGGGAGCGCCGACCAGGGGACGAGGCGGTGCACCTGCGACCACGGGACGTCGGGGGCGCCGGCCGCGGCCGTCTCCTCCAGCGCGGCCCGTACGTGCCCCACCCGGTCCAGGTCCGGCAGCAGGTCCGTGGCCAGCAGCCCTTCGAGGGCGTAACCGACCCGCGGCACCAGGTACAGCCAGGGGTGGAACACCTCGGGGCCGGTCGGTGCGCCCGCCAGGGCGGCGAGGGCGGGGTCGGCGGCGAGACGGCGCACGGTGGCCGTCCGCAGCGCGGAGAAGACCGTCGCGTCCGTGCTCTGCGCCTCCATGTGCCGGTCCCAGGCCAGCAGCCGGGTGCGCAGCGCCTGCGCGGCCGGCGACAGCCCCTCCAGCCCGGGCAGCAGGGCCAGCAGCGGCTCGGCCGAGGCCAGGTGGGTGTCCCGGTGTACGTCCGCCATCGCGCCGGGGGACCAGTCCGCCGAGCCGGACAGCAGCGCACGGATCCGGTCGGCGCGGTGCGGCGGCGCGAACTCCACGCCCAGCGGCGAGGCGATGCCGCGCGCGTTCGCCATGACGGCGAAGCCCTGCACCGGCTCGGCCGGGGTCTCGGCCCAGCCCCGCCAGGCGTGCCGGGCGTCCCACGCGGGCACGGGGCGCAGCCGGTTGGCCGGGTCGCGCAGCGGGACCGCGCCGGCGACGCGGTGCAGCAGGCCGCCCTCGGTGTCGGCGGCGTGGACGACGTTGACGGGCTCGGCCCAGCCGTCGAGGGCCCGGTCGATGTCGGCGACGGTACGGGCCCGCAGCAGGGCCGGCAGGACCGCGAAGCCCAGGTCGCGGCGGACGCGGGGCGGGTAGCGCAGGGAGAGCGTCTGGTCCGCGGTCTCCTCGCGGGTGACCACCGGGCCGCGGGCGGTCTCCAGGACCTCCACCTCGACGGGCTCGGCCCCGGCGACCGCGATGGTCTCGGTGTGCCGGTGGACCGGCTCCCAGGCGCCGTCGGGGCCCAGGGCCTCCACGGACACGCCGTCCGCGGCGGTGCGCAGCTGCTCGACGTACAGGTCCTGGTAGTCGGCCATGGCGTTGGTGATCGCCCAGGCGGCGCTGCCGGTGTGGCCGAAGTGGGCCAGGCCGGGGATGCCCGGGACGGCGAGGCCGAGGACGTCGTACTCGGGGCAGGACAGGCGTATCTGCTGGTAGACGCCCGGGTCCTCGATGAAGCGGTGCGGGTCGCCCGCGATGATCGCGGCGCCGGTGGCGGTGCGGTCGCCGGGGACGAGCCAGCCGTTGCTGCCGGCGGTGCCGGGGCCGTCGGTGGCGAACAGGGTGGTGGCCTCCGGCCCGAGGGCGCGGGCCGCGCGCTCGCGCCACAGCTTGGTGGCGAAACCGGCGAACAGGATGTGCGTGGCGATCCAGATGCCGAGCGGGACCCACGGCTCCCAGGGCGCCGGGGTGTGGCCGGTGCGGGCGAAGCGCTCGTCGCGGGCGGCGCCGGCGGCCAGGCCGTCGTTGACGCCGTCGACGTACGCCCCGACCCAGGCCGCGGTCTGCGGGTCCAGTGCCTCGTGGCAGCGGCGGGCCGTGTCGTCGAGGCGGCTCTGCCGGGCGAACCGGTCCCAGGCGACGGACTCCGGGCCGAGGAACGCGGCGCTGGAGCCCTGGGAGCGGTGCCGTTCGACCTCCAGCTGCCAGGCCCGGTCCAGGGCGGTGGCGCGGCCCTGGGCGTAGGCCAGGCGGAGGGCGTCGGGGGCGCGCAGGTGCGGGATGCCCCAGTCGTCCCGGTACAGCTCGAAGTCGTCCGCGTCGGTCACAGGCTCACACTCTTCCCCAAATGATTAGGTTAGGCTGCCCTAACTATAGGGGGTGGGGGGTGTGGGGCCGACCGGGCGGGGGCGTCAGGCGCCGGTGACCCCGTCGATGGCCTCCCGCAGGAAGTCCGCGTGGCCGTTGTGGCGGGCGTACTCGTGGATCAGGTGCAGCATCACCAGGCGCAGCGAGGCCTCCTCCCGCCAGCTCGCCACGTACGCCGTCATGTCGAGGGACTCCGCGGCGACCTCGATGCGCCGGGCGTGCCCGATCTCGGCCTCCCAGGCGGCGAAGGCCTCTTCGCGGGTGGCGCCGGCGGCGTCGTACGCGGCCTGGAAGTCGTGCCGGTCGGACCAGAGGTGGGGGAGGTCCTCGCCGGCCAGGGTGCGCCGGAACCAGTGGCGCTCCACCTCGGCCATGTGCCGGACCAGGCCCAGCAGGGACAACGTGGACGGCGGCATCGAGGGGCGGCGCAGCTCCTCGTCCGTCAGCCCCTCGCACTTCCGGGCGAGGGTGGCGCGGTGGTAGTCGAGGTAGGCGCGCAGGGTCTCCCGCTCGCCGCCGGTCAGAGGAGGGTCGGTGCGTTCCATGCAGTGATCCTTTCGCTTTGCGGGCCCGCGGGGAAGGGCGCCCGGGGGAAGGGCGTCCAGGGGGAAGGGCGTCCAGGGGGGAAGGCGTCCCGGGTTGCGGGTTGGGCCGCGGTTATACGGGCCCTGCGTCCCGTCCGGGCTCCCATGCGTACGGGACGGTGCGGCCCAGCGCATCGAAGCCCAGGCGCTGCAGGATCGGGCGGCTGTCGTCGGACGCGTCCACGTGGAGGTAGCGGATCCCCCGCTCGGCGGCGATCCGGGCCCGGTGGGCGACCAGCAGGCGGTACAGGCCCTTGCCCCGCCACTCGGGAAGGGTGCCGCCGCCCCACAGGCCGGCGAACGAGCAGCCCGGGCGCATCTCCATCCGGGCCGCGCTGACCGGAGTGTCCCCGGCCATCGCCACCACCGCCGCCACCGTCTCCGGCTCGTCGCGCAGCAGCGTGAGCAGCAGCTGCCGGATGCGGGGCCGGTGCGTGCCGAAGGCCTTCGCGTGGACGTCCATCATCAGCTCCACCCCGGCCTCGTCCTCCACCGCGCGCAGGGTGATCCCCTCCGGCGGCTCGACCGGCAGCGCGGCCAGCTCCTGCGCCCGACCCACCAGCACGGTCTCGGCCGGCTCCGGCACGAAGCCCGCCGCCCGCAGCCGCTCGGCGAGGTCCGCCGGCCGGTCGTGGTCGTACAGCTTCCACTCGAACCCGGAGCCGAGGCCCTCGAAGTACGCCACCTGCGCCGCGATCTCCGCATCCGCGGTGTCCTCGGCGAGGTCCGACCAGAGCACCCCGTTCCAGCCCTCCCCGGGTGTGGTCTGGCGCACCACGGCACCCGCCCGCTCCACCCGGGCCGCCGCCGTGTCCGGCGCCGCGTCACGCCGCAGCTCCCGGTCGTACTCCGACCGCACCCGCACCAGTTCGTCATGATCCATCGCCATGGCGGCAGCCGACCACCGGCCTGGGGGCCCGCGCAACTGCATTAGCCTCACCCCGTGACCGACGTTTACATCCACACCGGCAAGGCCACCCCCGACGCCGCCGCCGACCGCGGCTGGCTCCTCGGCCACTTCAAGGACCCCGCCGACCCGCGCCACAGCAAGGACGTGGAGATCAAGTGGGGCGTCCACCCCAAGGGCGACGAGCGGGCCCGGTGGACGGCCGGGGAGGAGCGCACCGCCCTCCTGGTCCTCATCAGCGGCCGCTTCCGGATGGACTTCCCGGGCCGCAGCGTCGTCCTCGACGAGCAGGGGGACTACGTGGTCTGGGGCCGGGGCGTCGACCACTCCTGGTACGCGGAGGAGGAGTCGGTGGTCCTCACGGTCCGCTGGCCCTCCGTCCCCGGCTACCGCGTCGACGAACCGGCCGGCCCGCCCGCCGTCTGACGGGGCCTCCACCCGCCGGCGCGCTGCCGTCCGCCGTTGTGACGATGCACACGAAACGGGCCAACGATCACGAAACGCTGCGATCGTGGCGTCGCAGACCATCTCGGCCCCAGCCCGGAGCGACCCTCCCGGGCCCTCGGCCGTGCCTTCACGAGTTCCGGCGTTCCTTGCGTCGGGCGGCCTCCCGGTCAAGAACCGAACCCTCAGGGAGCACGTCCCTTGGCAGCAATCGCACGGTGGTGCATGCGGCACCGACTGGCGGCCGTCCTGATCTGGCTGCTCGCCCTCGGCGGGACCGCCACCGCAGCCGTCACCGCCGGAACGGCGTTCTCCAACGACTACGAGGTCCCCGGCACCGAGTCCAGCCGCGCCCACGCCCTGCTGCGCCAGGGCTTCCCCGGCCAGGGCGGTGACACCGACACCGTGGTCTGGCGGACGCCGGAGCACCAGACGGCCCGCACCCCCGGTGTCGAGCAACGCATGACCCGGGCCCTCGCCGCCATCGCCGAACTGCCCGGCGTCGGATCGGTCGCCGGCCCGTACGGCCACGGCCCCGACAGCGCGGCCCGGATCAGCGCCGACGGGCGCACCGCGTACGCCGTGGTGACCTTCGACCTGCCCGCCGACTCCGTACCCAAGGCACAGGCGAAGGCCGTGGTCGACGCCGCCAAGAACCCGGCCACCGAGGCGGACGGCCTCCGGGTCGAACTCGGCGGCCGGGCCGTCGGCCTGACCGAGGCGCCCACCGCCCACCTCGCCGAGGTCATCGGCGTGGCCGTCGCCGCCCTCGTCCTCTTCCTCGCCTTCGGCTCCCTCGCAGCGAGCACCCTGCCCATCGCGACCGCCCTGGTCAGCGTCGGCACCGCCTACTTCGGCATCACCCTGCTCGGGCACGCCATGGCGGTCGCCGACTTCGCCCCGATGCTCGGCACCCTCGTCGGACTCGGCGTCGGCATCGACTACGCGCTGTTCATCGTCACCCGGCACCGCAAGGCCCTCAAACGGGGCCTCGCCGTCCACGAGGCGGCCGAGCAGGCGGTCGCCACCACCGGCCGGGCCGTCGTCTTCGCCGGCGCGACCGTCTGCATCGCCCTGCTCGGCATGCTGGTCCTGCGACTGAACTTCCTGAACGGCGTCGCGATAGCCGCCTCCCTCACCGTGGTCCTCACCGTCACCGCGTCGGTGACGCTGCTGCCCGCCCTGCTGTCGTACATCGGCATGCGCGCCCTCTCGCGCCGCGAGCGCCGCAAGCTCGCCGAGCACGGCCCGCAGCCCGAGCTGCCCACCGGCTTCGCCGCCCGCTGGTCCGCCTTCGTCGAACGGCACCCCAAGCTCCTCGGTCTGGTGGCCGCCCTGGTCATGGCCGGGCTGGCGCTGCCCACCCTCTCGCTCCACCTGGGCACCTCCGACCAGGGCAACAACCCGCGCACCTCCACCACCCGGCAGGCCTACGACCTCCTCGCCGACGGCTTCGGACCCGGTGTGAACGGCCCGCTCACGGTCGTCGCCCGGCTCGACGGGGCCGGCGACCGGCTCGCCGTGGAGAACCTGGCCGCATCGCTCCGCTCGGCCGACGGCGTCGCCTCCGCCGGGCCCGCGGTCTTCAACCGCAGCGGCGACACCGCCTTCGTGACGGTCGTACCCGACTCGGCCCCGCAGTCCCGGGCCACCAGCGACCTCGTCGCCGACCTGCGCGAGGAGGTCATCCCGCGCGCCGCGCGCGGCAGCACCATGAAGGTCCACGTCGGCGGTGTGACCGCCGGCTACGACGACTTCGCCGACGTCATCGTCGGCAAGCTGCCGCTCTTCGTCGGAGTGGTCATCGCCCTCGGCTGCGTCCTGCTCCTGCTGGCCTTCCGGTCCATCGGCATACCCCTCAAGGCCGCGGCCATGAACGTCGCCGCGGTCGCCTCCTCCTTCGGCGTCGTCGTCGCCGTCTTCCAGTGGGGCTGGGGGAGCGAGCCCATGGGCCTGGGCAGCGCCGGCCCCATCGAGCCCTTCCTGCCGGTGATCATGGTGTCGGTCCTCTTCGGGCTCTCCATGGACTACCAGGTCTTCCTGGTCAGCCGGATGTACGAGGAGTGGCTGGAGACCGGCGACAACCGGCGGGCCGTCCGCGTCGGCCTCGCCGAGACCAGTCGGGTCATCAACTCGGCCGCCGTGATCATGATCTCCGTGTTCCTGGCCTTTGTGCTCAGCGGGGACCGGATCATCGCGATGTTCGGCATCGCGCTCGCCGCGGCCGTGGCACTCGACGCGTTCGTCCTGCGCACCCTCCTCGTGCCCGCGCTGATGCACCTGCTCGGCGGCGCCAACTGGTGGCTGCCCGCCTGGCTGGACCGCCGGCTGCCCAAGATCAGCATCGAGCCGCCGGACTCCCTCCCGCATGCGACACTTCCGGCGCAGCGCACCGGCACCGAAGCCGCCACGAGCGAGGACGGCGCCGCTCCCGCCGCACCCTCCCGGTGATCCGGCAACCCGCCGCACGAGACCCAAGGACGTAGCCGCATGTTCTCGATAGCCCTCGCCGACGACGCCCACCTGTTCCCCCTGGAGCCCTGGCACGCCGAGGAGTTCCTGTCCCACATGGACCGCGGCCGGGAGTACATCGGGGAGCACATCGTCCTGGCCGACGTCGTCACCGACTCCGAATCGGCGCGCGGGTTCCTGACCACCTACGCGCAGAAGACGGCCGCCGACGGCGGACGCATCTACGGCATCCGGGTCGCGGGCACCCTCGTCGGAGGCGTGCTGTTCCGCACCTTCGACACCCGGTCCGGCACCTGCGAGGTCGGCTGCTGGCTGGAGCCGGCCGCCGCCGGTCGGGGCCTGGTGACCAAGGCCTGCCGCATCCTGCTCGACTGGGCCTTCCACGAGCGCGGCATGCACCGCGCCGAGTGGTACGCCTCCGCCGCCAACAAGAAGAGCCTCGCCGTCGCCGAACGGCTCGGGATGACCCGCGAGGGCGTCCTGCGGCAGAACCAACCCCACCGCGGGGTCCGCCAGGACACCGAGGTCTGGGCGGTCCTCGCCCACGAGTGGCCCCCGGCCCCCGCCGCCTGACCCGGGCCCTCCCCGCCCGCGCACACCCGGCCCGGCCCCCGGCCCGAGCGGGCCCCGGCGCTGCATGAGGCCCCCCGCCGCCGCCCTAAGGACCCCCCGCCCCCGCAGATGCGGCATGCGCCCGATGCGCCGGCACCCCCTGGGACGCGAAGCTCGGATCACACCGGACGACGTGTCCGCAGAAGCCACCAGGGGGAACGAGATGTTCGAGTACGAGATGGCCGCCGCCCGCAGCGCCGACCTGATCCGCGAGGCCGACCGGTACCGGCGGATCCGCGAGGCCAGGGAAGCGAACCGCGCCTCCTCCCGCAGCCAGGACCCCGAAGGGCCGGTGAGGGGGAACCGGAACCGCTTCACCCGCGCCGCATGACCGGCGCGGAGCTCCACGACGGCCGGCACGGTGGGGGCGGCGCGGCGATATCGGGTGCCGCCGGCCGGGAGTCCTGTGCGATGCTCGGCGGCGTGGAGAGCAGAACCGTCAGCCCGGTGTTCGTCGGCCGCGCCGACGAACTGGCCGTCCTCACCGACGCATTGGGGCGCGCCGCCGGCCGGGAGCCCCAGGCGCTGCTCATCGGGGGAGAGGCCGGAGTCGGCAAGACCCGCCTCACCGAGGAGTTCCTCGGCGAGGCGGCCCGCAGTGGCGCCGTGGTCGCCGTCGGAGGGTGCGTCGAGATCGGGGCGGAGGGACTTCCCTTCGCCCCGTTCTCCACGGCCCTGCGGACCCTGCACCGCCTGCTGCCCGGGGAGTTGGCGGCAGCAGCCGCCGGCCAGGAGGACGAACTCGCCCGGATCCTGCCAGAACTCGGCGACACCCCCCGCGGCCCCCACGACGAGGAAAGCACCGCCCGGCTCTTCGAGTTGACGGCCCGCATGCTGGAGCGGCTCGCCGCCGACCGCACCCTCGTCCTCGTCCTGGAGGACCTGCACTGGGCCGACACCTCCACCCGGCACCTGCTCTCCTACCTCTTCCGCACGCTCACCAGCGGCCGCCTGGTCCTCGTCGCCACCTACCGGGCGGACGACGTCCACCGGCGCCACCCGCTGCGCCCCCTGCTCGCCGAACTGGACCGGCTGCGCACCGTCCAGCGCATCGAACTGGCCCGCTTCAACCGGGCCGAGGTGCGCCGCCAACTCGCCGGGATCCTCGCCCAGGAACCCGACGAGGCCTTCGTGGACTCGGTGTTCGACCGCTCCGACGGCAACGCCTTCTTCGTCGAGGAACTCGTCGCCTGCCGGGGCAGCGCCTGCCCGGCCGGCCTGACCGAGTCCCTGCGCGACCTGCTGCTCGTTCGCGTCGAGGTGCTGCCCGACGATGCCCAGCGCATGGTCCGCACCGTCGCCGAGGGCGGCTCCACCGTGGAATACGCCCTGCTGCTCGCCGTTGCCGGGCTCAGTGAGGACGAGCTCATCGAGGCCCTGAGGGCCGCCGTCGGCGCCAACATCCTCCTCGCCAGCACCGACGGGGACGGCTACCGCTTCCGGCACTCGCTGGTCCGCGAGGCCGTCAGCGACGACCTGCTGCCCGGCGAGCGCGCCCGTGTGAACCGGCGCTACGCCGAGGCCCTGGAAGCCGACGACACGCTGATCCGCGCCGAGGAGCGGGTCATCCGGCTCGCCAGCTACTGGTACTACGCCAACGACCCCGCCCGGGCCCTGCCCGCCGTGCTCGCCGCCTCGGTCGCCGCCCGCCGCCGGCACGCCTACTCCGAGCAGCTGCGGCTGCTGGAGCGGGCCCTCGACCTCTGGGAGAGCGCCCCGGAGGAGGTCCGCGAGAACCTCCGCCCCGCCGACTACACCGAGGTCTACCCGCCCTGCGGCTGCGACCCGGCGACCACCCCGCTCCGACGGCTCGACCTGCTCGCCGAGGCCGCCGTCGCCGCCCGCTTCGGCGGCGAACGCGAACGCGCCCTGAAGATCACCAAGACGGCGCTGCGGCTGCTGGAGGAGGACCCGGACCCGCTGCGCGCCGCCTGGTTCTGGACCGAGCGCTCCCGGCTGGTCTCCAGCCTGGCCCGCGGCGACGGCTGGGCGGAACTCGCCAAGGCCCAGGAGCTCGTCAAGGGGCTGCCCCCGTCCCAGGTGCACGCCGAAGTCCTGGTCCGGGCCGCGGGCTGGGGCATGCTCCACAGCCCCGGCCCCGACAACCTCGACGCCGCCGAACGCGCCGTCGCCTACGCCCGCATGATCGGGGCCGAGGAGATCGAGCTCAACGCCCGGATCACCGTCGGGGCCCTGCTCACCGACTCCGGAGACCCCGACCGAGGCCTCGCCGAGATGCACGCGGTCAAGGAACGCGCCGCCCGACTCGGCCTCGGCATGCTGATGGGACGTGCACATATCAACCTCTCCTCTCAGCTGGAAGGGATGGGCCGTTCCCGCGAGGCCGTGGAACTGGCCGAACAGGGGGCCGACCTGGTCAGGAAGCCACGCCTGCTGGACACCGAGGCGTGGCTCTGCGGCAACATGGCGGAGAGCCTCTACAGCCTCGGCCGCTGGGACGAGGCCGCCGAAGCCGCCCGACGCACCCTGCGCGTGGGCCAGAGCGCGGCACCGCGCGGATCCGCCTCCGCCCGGCTGTCCTACCTCGCCCTCGCACGCGGCGAACTCACCGAGGCGGCCGCGCGACTCGCCGCGGCCCACACCCACTTCGGAACCCACGACATGCAGCCCCAGCACCGCATACCGCTGTTCCGCCTCGCCGTCGGTATCGCCGCGGGGGAGGGGCGCATCGCCGACGTCCGCGCGGAGACCACCGCCGCGATCGACTACGGCTTCCCGCTCGGACAGCACCGCTACGCCTGGCCGCTGCTGCTCGCCTCCGCCTCCGCCGAGGCGGACACCCGAGGGCTTCCTGTCGCCGACGCCGGCCGCGGGCCCGCGCTGGCGGCCCTGCGCGCAGCCGCCCGCACCCTGGCCGCGCCCGCGCCCGTGTGGACCGCGCACGCCGAGTTCCTCCGCGCCGAACTGCTCCGCGCCGAGACCCGGGACACCGTCGCCGACTGGGCCGGCGTCGAGGAGGCCGTCCGCCCGTTGGAGCGCCCGTACCTGCTGGCCCGCGCCCGCCACCGGCTCGCCGAGGCGGTGCTGGCCACCGGCGGCGACCGGGAGCCCGCGGCCGCCCTGCTCCGCGAGGCCTACGCCACCGCCGGACGGCTCGGCGCCCGCCGGCTGCGCGAGGACCTGTCCCTGCTCGCCCAGCGCGCCCGGCTCCCGCTCACCGGGACCGACACCCCGGCGGCCGAAGCCACCCCGGACACCGACCCGGTCGAGGCACTGGGCCTGACCAGCCGCGAACGCGACGTCCTGCGCCTGGTCGCGGCCGGCCACAGCAACCGCCGGATCGCCGAGGAGCTGTTCATCTCCCCGAAGACGGCCAGCGTGCACGTCTCGAACATCCTGGCCAAGCTGGGTGTCGCCGGCCGCGGCGAGGCGGCCGCCCTCGCCCACCGGCTGCGCCTGTTCGGGCCGGTCACGGTCGAGGCGGGGGCTCCTCCTCGACGCGTATGAGCACCTTGCCGGAGTCCAGGTCTATGGGCCCGCGCCCCGGATCGCCGTCGGTCACGTCGGTCCGCGACAGTTCCAGCCGCTTGCGCTCCTCGTCCGTGTGCCTGCGCCCCGGGTTGAAGAGCTCCTCGATCATGTTGAACACCGTGCCCACCCCGCCTTCCGCCCCCTCCCCGGAGGCCGTGCGTCACTGCACCGTCAGTGTCAGGATCCTGTCGTCGCCGGGCTGCGGCGATCCGCGCCCGTCCGTCTCGCTCGTGACCAGCAGCAGCCTGTCACCGCCGAGGGCGATCACCGAGCGCAGCCGGCCGTACTTCCCCTCCAGGAAGGCCTCGGGCGCGGCCACCGGAACCGCCCCCGCCATCGGGATCCGCCACAGCCGCTCACCCTTCAGTCCGGCCATCCACACCGAGCCCTGCGCCCAGGCGATCCCGCTCGGCGAGGCCTCGTCGGGCCGCCACACCGCCACCGGATCGCGGAAGCCCGGTCTGCCCGCCTTGCCCTCGGCCTCGGGCCAGCCGTAGTTCCCGCCGGGCTCGATCAGGTTCAGCTCGTCCCAGGTGTTCTGGCCGAACTCGGAGGCCCACAACCGCTTGTCCTGGTCCCAGGCGAGGCCCTGCACATTGCGGTGGCCGTACGAGTAGACGACCGAGTCGGCCTCGGGATTGCCGTGCACCGGCTGCCCGTCCGGCGTCATCCGCAGGATCTTCCCGCCCAGCGACTTCTTGTCCTGCGCGAGCCCGGGGTCACCCGTCTCGCCCGTCCCCGCGTACAGCATCCGGTCCGGGCCGAACGCGATCCGGCCGCCGTTGTGGAACACGCCCTTGGGGATGCCGCGCAGCACGGTGTCCGGCGCGCCCAGTTGCTGCCCGGGGTCCCGGTGCTCGTCGTACCGCATGCGGGCGATCCGGTTGTCCGACGCCGTGGTGAAGTACGCGTACACCATCCGGTCCGAGGCGTACGACGGGGACACCGCGAGGCCCAGCAGGCCTCCCTCACCGCCGGGGTCCACCCCCGGCACCTCCCCGATCTGCGTCACCTTCCCCGTGCCCGGAGCCACCCTGCTGATCGCGCCCTTGTCCCGCGAGGCGACCAGCAGGTCCCCGTCGGGCAGCACGGCCACCCCCCACGGCGAGGCGAGGTCCTTGGCGATCTCGCCCGTCACCGTCACCGATCCCTTCGCCGGCGCCACCGGACGCTGCGCCGCCCCGGACGCCCCGCCCGGCGACCCCGACCCGGACGCACTGGGCGCCGCCCGCGGCGGCGAGCTGCCCGGCGCGGCCCCGGGACCGCCCGCCGGAGCGCACCCCGCCGCCAGCAGGACCGCGCACCCCGCCAGCAGCGCACCCCCAGGCACCCCGCGGCCCCGCCCGAACACCCCGCCACCGGCCCCGCCACCGGCCCCGCGACCGGGTCCGTCGCCGTACGACCCGCCGTACACCCGGCCGAGCCCGCGTCCGTCCTTCACACGCTGTCGCATCGCCCTGCTCCCCTCCGGTCCGCCGCGACCGCCACACCCGCGATCGTGCCCGTCATCCGTCTCAACAGACGGCACGGCCCCCGAAGTTCCACCACTCGTACACCCGATCGAGTGGTAGTGGGCTCAGTCCCAGGCCCCCACCGCCGCCGGCAGCCCGGCGATCTCCGCCAGGTCCGCCGCCGTCAGCCGCAGCCCGGCCGCCGCGACGTTCTCCGCCGCCCAGTGCGCCCGGTCCGCCCCCGGCACCGGCACCACCTGCGGTCCCTGCGCCAGCACCCACGCCAGTGCCACCTGCGCCGCCGTCACCGGGGGCCCGTGCCGCCGGGCCACCCGCCGCAGCCCCGCGATCAGCACCTGGTTCGTCGCCATCGCCTCCGCCGTGAACCGCGGGTGCCGGGCCCGGACGTCCTCCCACTCGAAGCCCTCCCCGGGAGTCAGGGTCCCGGTCAGGAACCCGCTGCCCAGCGGCATCGCGGCCAGGAAGCCCACCCCGCGCGCCGCGCACCACGGCAGCAGCTGCCGCGCCGCCTCCGGGGACCACACGGACAGCTCCGCCTGCACGGCGCTGACCGGGAACACCTGCTGCACCCGCTCCAGGTGGCGCAGCGTCGTCCGGTACTCCCGGTCCCCCCGCCGCCCCGCTCCCGGCCCGGCTCCCGCACCCAGCGCGCAGAACCCCAGCGCCCGTACCTTCCCGGCGGCCACCAGCTCCGCCATCGCCCCCCAGGTCTCCTCCACCGGGACCTCCGGGTCCACCCGGTGCAGCTGGTAGAGGTCGATCACGTCCGTCCGCAGCCGCCGCAACGACGCGTCACAGGCCCGCCGCAGGTACTCGGGCCGCCCGCAGGCCACCACGTGCTGCTCGCCGGCCCGCAGCCCCACCTTGGCCGACACGAACGCCTCGGACCGGCGCTCGCGCAGCACGCGCCCCAACAGCAGCTCGTTGGTGAAGGGCCCGTACAGGTCCGCCGTGTCGAGCAGGCTCGCCCCCAGGTCCAGGGCCGTGTGCACCGTGGCCACCGACTCCTCGCCGCGGCGTCGCGAGGGCGCGTACGCCCAGCTCATCGGCATGCACCCGAGCCCGACGGCGCCCACCGCCAGCGCCCCCGCCCCGATAGACCTGCGCTCCACCCGTGTGTCCCCCTCCACATCCGGCCATCAAAGTAACGGGTTGATCAGGATCCCTTGGCATAGCCTCGTGATCATGACTGCAAAGACCCCGGACGTGTGGCTCCCGTTCCCCGCGGAGCAGGTCGAAGGACTCCCCGACACCTTCCGCTACCGTCACTGGGACGGCGAGGAGACCTTCCCGGCCGACCCGGCCGCCTGCGCCTTCTACGTCACCCCCTACATGAAGTCCGACGAGGTCACCCTGCGCCCGCTGGCGGCCATGCCCGACGTGGAGGTCGTGCAGACCCTCACCGCCGGCGTCGACCACGTCCTCGGCGGCCTCGACCTGCTGCGCCCGGGCGTCCGGCTGTGCAACGCCCGCGGTGTCCACGAGGCGAGCACCGCCGAGCTGGCGGTCACCCTGGCCCTCGCCTCCCTGCGCGGCATCCCCGGCATGGTGCGCGGCCAGGACGCCGAGCAGTGGCTCTCCGGCTTCTACGAGGCCCTCGCCGACAAGTCCGTCCTCATCGTCGGCTACGGGTCCATCGGCGCGGCCGTCGAGGACCGGCTCGCGGTCTTCGAGTGCGCGCGGATCGCACGGGTCGCACGCTCGGCGCGCACCACCGTGCGCGGTCCGGTGGAGGCGCTCGGCGAGCTGCCGCGGCTCCTCCCGCAGGCCGACGTGGTGATCCTCTCCACCCCGCTGACCGACGAGACCCGCGGCCTGGTCGGCGCCGACTTCCTGCGGCGCATGAAGGACGGCGCCCTGCTCGTGAACGTGGCCCGCGGCCCCGTCGTGGACACCCCCGCCCTGCTGGCCGAACTGCAGTCGGGCCGGCTGCGCGCCGCCCTCGACGTCACCGACCCGGAACCGCTGCCCGCCGGCCATCCGCTGTGGCATGCTCCGAACGTCCTGATCACGCCCCACGTCGGCGGCAGCAGCTCGGCCTTCGAGCCGCGGGCCAAGCGACTGGTGGCCCGCCAGCTCACCCGGTTCGCCGCGGGGGAGCCCCTGGAGAACACGGTCCTGATCACCGGCTGACCCACCGATCGACACGCTCCGCATCCGTCCGGATGCGCACAGTGGCATCAACTCCCCATGTGGTCACGGAGAGTAGAGCACCTATGTCCCTGAGTGACGAAAGTGGTGTATCGTCCGGAACAAGGGGCTGCGCCACGAACGTCTGGCGCTGGGGTGATCGGACACTTTGGGGGGCGACGGGCGATGCACGGCCAATGGACGAAGGATCCGAAGCGGCACAGCCGCCGGGGGCGACGATGGGGTGCGCCGGAACCAGCCGGCGAGGGGGAGCGGTGACTGCCCAGGGGGCGGCCCTGCCGATCCGGCAGGCCGCCTCGGGCGGGGGCAGGGGCCTGGCGATGCAGCTGTTCCTCGCCGCCGTCAGCGCCGCCTACGCCGTAGGGGCCGCCCTGGGCTGGGGCTCCGAGGAACTCGCCGAGATCATGGGCGACTTCGGGCTCAGCGCGGCCGCGATGCTCGCCGCCGTCTCCTGCTACACCTACGCACGGACGATCGACAGCCGCGAGCGCCCCGCCTGGCTGCTGTTCGCCTTCTCCTCCCTCATGGGCGCCTGCGGCAACGCGATCTGGGGCTGGTACGAGGTGATCCTCGCCGTGCCCATGCCGAAACCCTCGCTCGCCGACGTCGCCTTCCTGTGCTTCGCCCCGCCCGCCATCGTCGGCCTGCTCGTGCTCGCCAAAAGGCCCGTCACCCGGGCCGGCTGGGTCTGCCTCGCGCTCGACTCCTGGCTCATCGGCGGCTCCCTGCTCACCCTGTCCTGGAGCCTGGCCCTCGCGAACGCCGCGCGGACCGCCACCGAGTCCGGCGCCGTCGGCAGCGTCCCGCAGGCCGCGTTCTCCCTCGCCTACCCGCTGCTCGACATCGCCCTCGTCTCGATGGTGCTCGTCCTGCACTTCCGGCGCTCCGAGATCAACCGCTCCGCCGTCAACACCGCCATCGCCGCCCTCGCACTGACCGTGCTCAGCGACGCCCTGTTCACCTCGCCGCTGCTGAGCGCCGCCTACCAGTCCGGGCAGCTGCTCGACGCCGGCTGGTTCGCCGGCTCGCTGCTCCTCGCGTACGCGCCCTGGGGCGCCCGGCGCCTGCCCGCGGCGCCCGGCACCCCCGGCCCCGCGCGCACCGAGCGGTCCGTCAGCCGCCCCATCACCGGCTCGCTGCCCGCCCTGACGCCCTACCTCGCGGCAGCCGTCTGCACCCTGGGGATCCTGTACAACGTGGTCGACGGCCGGAAGGTCGACCGGGTGGTCGTCCTCACCGGCTGCACCGTCGTGCTCGCCCTCGTCATCCGGCAGGGCATCATGCTCCTCGACAACATCGCGCTGACCCAGGAGCTGGCCCAGAAGGAGAACCACTTCCGCTCCCTGGTCCAGGGCTCCAGCGACGTCATCATGATCGCCGCCCCCACCGGCACGCTGCGCTACGTCAGCCCCGCCGCAGCGGGGGTGTACGGCCGCGACGCGGAGCAGCTCGTCGGCACCGAGCTCGCCAGCCTCATCCATCCGCACGACCTCGGCCGCGTCGTCCACGAGGTGCGCCGCTTCCTCGCCTCGCCTCCCGCCGAGGAGCCCACCACGCGCATCGAGTGCCGGTTCAAGTCGGGCAGCGGCGAGTGGCTCAACGTGGAGTCCACCGTCAACCGGCACCAGGGCGGCCTCATCCTCAACAGCCGCGACGTCACCGAGCGGGTCCGCCTCCAGGCACAGCTCCAGCACAGCGCCGAGCACGATCCGCTGACCGACCTGCCCAACCGGGCCCTGTTCACCCGCCGGGTCCGCCAGGCGCTCAGCGGCCGGCGCGCCGGGGACCACAGCACCGCCGTGCTCTTCATCGACCTCGACGGATTCAAGGCGGTCAACGACTCCATCGGCCACCAGGCCGGCGACGAACTGCTGGTCGAGGCCGCGCGCCGGCTCCAGGACTCCGTCCGCGCCGGGGACACCGCGGCCCGCCTCGGCGGCGACGAGTTCGCGGCCCTCATCCTGGGCGACGGCAGCCGCGACCGCAGCGCCCGTGAGTACCAGGTCCACGAGATCGCGGACCGGCTGCGCACCACGCTCTCGCGGCCGTACCGGATCGGCGGCAGCGAGGTCCGGGTCGCCGCCAGCATCGGCGTGGCCTTCGCCGACCCCGGCATCACCCCGTCGGACCTGATGCGCAACGCGGATCTCGCGATGTACCGGGCCAAGGCGGGCGGCAAGGACCGGGTCGAGCTGTACGTCCCCCAGATGCAGGCCGAGGTCGTACGGAAGGCGGAGCTGGCGGGCCGGCTGCGCACCGCACTCCATGACGGCGAGTTCGCCCTCTTGCACCAGCCCGTGGTCTCCCTGGAGACCGGAGAGGTCACGGCCGCGGCGGCGCTGGCCCGCTGGCGCTCCGCCCGCGGGATCCTCTTCACCCCGGCCGAGTTCTTCCGGATCGCCGAGCACCGGGAGGGCTCCGGCCCGGTGCCCTCCCGGCCGGACGGCCCCGGAGGCGCGGGCGCTGGCGCGGCCGCCGCCCCCGCCCGCGCCGAGGAGCTCGGGCGCTGGCTGCTGGAGCAGGCCGTCGGCCAGGCCGCCGAGCGGCACCGGGCCGGACACGACGTCCCGGTGGCCGTGCGGACGAGCGCCCAGCGGCTGCTCGACCCGGGGGCGCCACCGGGCGCGGCCGACGGGGCGATGTCCCCGGGCTTCGTGGAAGCGCTGCTCGGCCGGCACGGGCTGCCACCGGGCGCCCTGGTGATCGAACTGGCCGACAGTGACCCCAGGGTCCCCTTCGACGAGCTGGAGCGGCGCCTCGCCGCCCTGCGCCGCCTCGGCGTCCTGGTGGCCCTCGACGGCTTCGGCAGCGGCTACGCCGCCATCAGCGCGCTGCGGCGGCTGCCCGTGGACATCCTGAAGCTGGACCGGGGCCTGGTCGAAGGCGTGGTGGAATCCGCCCGCCTCCGCAAGATCACCGCCGGCCTGCTGCGCATCGCGAACGACCTGGGCATGCGGTCGGTGGCCGAGGGGGTTGACCTGCCCGAGCAGGTCCTGGCCCTGCGCGCCATGGGATGCACCCACGGCCGGGGACTGGCGTTTTCCGGCCCGCTCGACGAGTACAGGCTGCGCCGGGCGCTCGTGCGCGGTACGTTCCCAGTACCGGGCGGGGCGGTCCAGCCCGCCTTGGCCGGTGGTTCGTCCGGGGGCTCGATGGCCATCCGTAGAGGCTCACATAATGAGACGCCCGTCCCACCCACTTGACATCCCCCTCCCGCCGGAGGGAGGGTCTGTGCCATGCGCACCCGAATTCTCGTACTTGGAAAGCGCGTCGGCTGAAGCCGGGACCTCTCTGTCCCCGCTCCGTGCACCCGACGCGCTCCCCTCGCTTGCCATCCGGCACGAGGGGTTTTTTGTTGCACTGGCACACCTTCGAACCGTCGTAAAACCCTCAGCTTCGAGAAGAGAATGCCGATGACCGAGCAGGCCTCCGGGGCCCAGCATCCGCAGCCGCGGCCCCGTTCCGGCGGAGCGCAGCCCGCCGCAGTTGAGCACGTCACGGGTGCACAGTCCCTCATCCGCTCGCTCGAAGAAGTGGGGTGCGACACCGTTTTCGGCATCCCGGGCGGAGCGATCCTCCCGGCGTACGACCCGATGATGGACAGCGCCAAGGTCCGCCACATCCTGGTCCGGCACGAGCAGGGCGCCGGCCACGCCGCGACGGGCTACGCCCAGGCCACCGGCAAGGTGGGCGTCTGCATGGCGACCTCCGGCCCCGGCGCCACCAACCTGGTCACCCCGATCGCCGACGCCCACATGGACTCCGTCCCGCTCGTCGCGATCACCGGCCAGGTCTCCTCCAAGGCGATCGGCACCGACGCCTTCCAGGAGGCGGACATCGTCGGCATCACCATGCCGATCACCAAGCACAACTTCCTGGTCACCAAGGCCGAGGACATCCCGAAGACGATCGCCGAGGCGTTCCACATCGCCGCCACCGGCCGGCCCGGCCCCGTCCTCGTCGACATCGCCAAGGACGCGCTCCAGGCGAAGACCACCTTCTCCTGGCCCCCGAGCCTGGACCTGCCCGGCTACCGGCCGGTCACCAAGCCGCACGCCAAGCAGATCCGCGAGGCCGCCAAGCTCATCTGCCAGGCCAAGCGCCCCGTCCTGTACGTCGGCGGCGGCGTGATGAAGTCCGGCGCGACCGCCGAGCTGAAGGTCCTCGCCGAGCTGTCCGGCGTCCCGGTCACCACCACCCTGATGGCCCTGGGCTCGTTCCCCGACAGCCACCCGCTGCACGTCGGCATGCCCGGCATGCACGGCTCGGTCACCGCCGTCACCGCCCTGCAGAAGTCCGACCTGCTGATCGCCCTCGGCACCCGCTTCGACGACCGCGTCACCGGCAAGCTCGACAGCTTCGCCCCCTACGCCAAGGTCATCCACGCGGACATCGACCCCGCCGAGATCGGCAAGAACCGCGAGGTCGACGTCCCGATCGTGGGCGACGCCCGCGAGGTCATCGCCGACCTGATCCAGGCGATCCAGGCCGAGCACACCGAGGGCAACGCCGGTGACTACTCCGCCTGGTGGAAGGACCTCAACCGCTGGCGCGAGACCTACCCGCTGGGCTACGAGACCCCCGCCGACGGCATGCTCTCCCCGCAGCAGGTCATCCAGCGCATCGGCGAACTCGCCCCGGCCCACACCGTCTTCGCGGCGGGCGTCGGCCAGCACCAGATGTGGGCCTCGCACTTCATCGACTACGAGGAGCCCCGCACCTGGCTGAACTCCGGCGGCGCCGGCACGATGGGCTACGCGGTCCCCGCCGCGATGGGTGCCAAGGTGGGCGCGCCGGAGCGCACCGTCTGGGCGATCGACGGTGACGGCTGCTTCCAGATGACCAATCAGGAGCTGGTCACCTGTGCGCTGAACAACATCCCGATCAAGGTCGCGATCATCAACAACGGCGCGCTGGGCATGGTCCGCCAGTGGCAGACCCTGTTCTACAACCAGCGTTACTCCAACACCGTGCTGCACGCCGACGACACCGGCCACGACACGGTCGGCTCCCAGCTCGGTGAGTCCACCGCCCCCCGCAAGGGCACCCGCGTCCCGGACTTCGTCAAGCTGTCCGAGGCCATGGGCTGCGTGGCGCTGCGCTGCGAGGACCCGGCGGACCTGGACAAGGTCATCGCCGAGGCCAACGCCATCAACGACCGGACCGTCGTGATCGACTTCATCGTCCACGAGGACGCCATGGTGTGGCCGATGGTGGCCGCCGGCACCTCCAACGACGAGGTCATGGCCGCCCGGGGCGTCCGTCCCGACTTCGGCGACAACGAAGACGACTGAGCCGAGAGAGCCGAGAGAGAGAACGCCTCACATGTCCAAGCACACGCTCTCCGTCCTGGTCGAGAACACGCCCGGCATCCTCGCCCGGATCGCCGCCCTGTTCTCCCGCCGCGGGTTCAACATCGACTCCCTCGCGGTCGGCGTCACCGAACACCCCGACATCTCGCGGATCACCATCGTCGTGAACGTCGAGGACCTCCCGCTGGAGCAGGTGACCAAGCAGCTGAACAAGCTGGTCAACGTGCTCAAGATCGTGGAGCTGGAGCCGTCCAACGCCATCGAGCGCGAACTCGTGCTGGTGAAGGTCCGGGCCGACAACGAGACCCGGTCCCAGATCATCGAGATCGTCCAGCTGTTCCGTGCCAAGACGGTCGACGTCTCGCCCGAGGCGGTCACCATCGAGGCGACCGGCGGCGCCGACAAGCTGGGCGCCATGCTCAAGATGCTGGAGCCGTTCGGCATCAAGGAGCTCGTCCAGTCGGGCACGATCGCCATAGGGCGCGGCGGACGGTCCATCACGGACCGCAGCCTGCGCGCGCTCGAGCGCAGCGCCTGACCGGCCCGGAGGCCCGCGCCTCTTTGCCTCTCGCATGGCGAGACCAGGAAACTTCGTCCACGTTCCCCGCCGTACGGTGGGAGCAACACCAGCGCACCAAGGAGATATCCCAGTGGCCGAGCTGTTCTACGAGAACGACGCCGACCTGTCCATCATTCAGGGCCGCAAGGTCGCGGTCATCGGCTACGGCAGCCAGGGCCACGCCCACGCGCTGTCGCTGCGCGACTCCGGCGTCGACGTCGTCGTCGGCCTGAAGGAGGGCTCGAAGTCCAAGGCCAAGGCCGAGGAGCAGGGCCTGAAGGTCCTGCCCGTGGCGGAGGCCGCCGAGTGGGCGAACCTCATCATGATCCTGACGCCGGACCCGCTCCAGGCCGAGATCTACGAGGAGTCCATCAAGGACCACCTGAAGGAGGGCGACGCGCTCTTCTTCGGCCACGGCTTCAACGTCCGCTACGGCTTCATCAAGCCCCCGGCCAACGTGGACGTCGCCCTCGTCGCCCCGAAGGGCCCGGGCCACCTGGTCCGCCGCCAGTACGAGGAGGGCCGCGGCGTTCCGTGCATCGCCGCCGTCGAGCAGGACGCCTCGGGCCAGGCCTTCGCCCTCGCGCTCTCCTACGCGGCCGGCATCGGCGGCACCCGCGCCGGCGTCATCAAGACCACCTTCACCGAGGAGACCGAGACCGACCTGTTCGGTGAGCAGGCCGTCCTCTGCGGTGGCGCATCCGCCCTGGTCAAGGCCGGTTTCGAGACCCTGACCGAGGCCGGCTACCAGCCGGAGATCGCGTACTTCGAGTGCCTGCACGAGCTGAAGCTCATCGTCGACCTCATGTACGAGGGCGGCCTGGAGAAGATGCGCTGGTCCGTCTCCGAGACCGCCGAGTGGGGCGACTACATCACCGGCCCCCGCATCATCACCGACGCCACCAAGGCCGAGATGAAGAAGGTCCTCGACGAGATCCGCAGCGGCGAGTTCGCGAACACCTGGATGGCCGAGTACAAGGCCGGTCTGCCCAAGTACAACGAGTACAAGAAGGCCGACGAGGAGCACCTGCTGGAGACCACCGGCAAGAAGCTGCGCAAGCTGATGAGCTGGGTCGACAGCGAGGACAACTGATCGCCCGCGGGGCCGGGACGCCCGTCGTCCCGGCCCCGCGCCGCATCCCCGGTACGCTGCAAGGGAGAGATCCTGCAGTACGCCTTGTCCACCCCGGCCAACCCCGGACGGGTGATCCTTCCGCGCAGGCGGAAATCCGGTCCGCATCCGCCACTACACTGCTCAACACAACGCGTCAGGCCCACAGTGTCGTGCGTCTTCCACGCGGCTACCCCCTCCACCGCCTGCGGCCGTCGGGACGGCCGTCCGCACTGGACTTGTGAGGACCCACGTGAGCTCGAAACCTGTCGTACTCATCGCCGAAGAGCTGTCGCCCGCCACCGTCGAGGCGCTCGGCCCGGACTTCGAGATCCGACACTGCAACGGCGCCGACCGCGCCGAGCTGCTCCCCGCGATCGCCGACGTCGACGCCATCCTCGTGCGCTCGGCGACGAAGGTCGACGCGGAGGCCATCGCCGCCGCGCGGAAGCTGAAGGTCGTCGCCCGCGCCGGTGTCGGCCTCGACAACGTCGACGTCGCCGCCGCCACCAAGGCCGGCGTGATGGTCGTGAACGCCCCGACCTCCAACATCGTCACCGCCGCCGAGCTCGCCTGCGGCCTGCTCATCGCCAGCGCCCGCCACATCCCGCAGGCCAACACGGCCCTGAAGAACGGCGAGTGGAAGCGCAGCAAGTACACCGGTGTCGAGCTCAGCGAGAAGACCCTCGGCGTCGTCGGTCTCGGCCGCATCGGCGTCCTGGTCGCCCAGCGGATGTCCGCCTTCGGCATGAAGGTCGTCGCGTACGACCCGTACGTGCAGCCCGCGCGCGCCGCCCAGATGGGCGTCAAGATGCTGACGCTGGACGAGCTGCTGGAGGTCGCCGACTTCATCACGGTGCACCTGCCGAAGACCCCCGAGACGATCGGTCTCATCGGGGACGAGGCCCTGCACAAGGTGAAGCCGTCCGTCCGCATCGTCAACGCCGCGCGCGGCGGGATCGTGGACGAGGCCGCCCTGTACGCGGCGCTGAAGGAGGGCCGCGTCGCCGGCGCCGGTCTCGACGTGTACGCGAAGGAGCCCTGCACGGACTCCCCGCTCTTCGAGCTCGACGAGGTCGTCTGCACCCCCCACCTCGGCGCGTCCACCGACGAGGCCCAGGAGAAGGCCGGTATCGCGGTCGCCAAGTCGGTGCGCCTCGCGCTCGCCGGCGAGCTCGTACCGGACGCGGTCAACGTCCAGGGCGGTGTCATCGCCGAGGACGTCCGCCCGGGCCTGCCGCTCGCCGAGAAGCTCGGCCGCATCTTCACCGCCCTCGCGGGCGAGGTCGCGGTCCGCCTCGACGTCGAGGTCCGCGGCGAGATCACCCAGCACGACGTCAAGGTGCTGGAACTGTCCGCCCTCAAGGGTGTGTTCGAGGACGTCGTCGACGAGACCGTGTCCTACGTCAACGCCCCGCTGTTCGCGCAGGAGCGCGGGGTCGAGGTGCGCCTGACCACCAGCTCGGAGTCCCCGGACCACCGCAACGTGGTGACCGTGCGCGGCACCCTGTCGGACGGTCAGGAAGTCGCCGTGTCCGGCACGCTGGCCGGCCCCAAGCACCTCCAGAAGATCGTCGGCGTCGGCGAGTACGACGTGGACCTCGCGTTCGCCGACCACATGGTCGTCCTGCGCTACACCGACCGCCCCGGCGTCGTCGGCACCGTCGGCCGGATCCTGGGCGAGGGCGGGCTGAACATCGCCGGCATGCAGGTGGCCCGGGCGGAGGAGCACGGCGAGGCGCTCGCCGTCCTCACCGTCGACGACACCGTCCCGCAGGACATGCTCACGGACATCGCGGAGGAGATCGGCGCCACGTCGGCCCGCTCGGTGAACCTGGTCGGCTGATCGGGAAGTCCTACGGAAGGGCCCGGGGGCGTCCCCGGGCCCTTCTGCGCGTCCACGTTCCCCCGTCCCGCATGGACGTTTGTGTAGGACGTTCGTGTGGATCGGTTGTCTGGGACGATCGTCTTGCTACCGTGGGCCCATGGGACACCGTGAAGACCTCCTTGAGGGCGCCAAGAAGTGCCTGGCCGAAAAGGGTTTCGTGCGGACGACCGCGCGGGACATCGTCAACGCTTCGGGCGCGAACCTCGCGTCGATCGGCTACCACTACGGCTCCAAGGACGCCCTGCTGACGCAGGCGTTCGTCGACCTCGCCCAGGAGTGGGGCGACGCCTTCCGGCCGGACGTCACGGGCGAGGGCGGATCGCTGGAGCGCTTCCGCTCGGTCTGGGACGGCATCCTCGGCCGGCGCGAGCAGGCGGCCCCGATGTGGGCGGCCAGCATGGAGATCGCGCTCAGCCGCGACGCGCTGCCGGAGCTGCGCGAGACGCTCCTGGCCTCGGAGCCGGAAGGCCGCAAGGGGCTGGCCTCGATGTTCACCGGGATCCCGGAGGACGAGCTCGACGAGCGCGACGTGCGCACCCTCGGCGGGCTGTACCAGGCCCTGCTGACCGGGGTCATGACGCAGTGGCTGTACGACCCCGAGGGCGCGCCCACAGCGGAGGAGCTGACCGAGGCGATGCGGCGGGTGGCGGAAGGCCTGCTGGGCGCCAGGGCCGCCGGGGGCGGCAAGAACGCAACCGGCGCCAAGAGTCGCGCCGACGGCGAGGGCTGACGGGTCGTCGGCCGGAGCGACCGGGGTCCGCAGCTCCCGCCGCGCGGCCGGCGTCGTACCGGCCGGGGCCGTCAGCGCGGGTTCACCGCCGGGGCGGCCGCGCGGCCCGGTCGCCGTGCAGGCGGGCCGTCTTGAGGGCCATGTGGAGCAGCAGCCGGTCCTCGCCCTCGTCCAGGTCGAGCCCGGTCAGCTGCTCCACGCGGGACAGCCGGTAGTAGAGGGTCTGGCGGTGGATGCCCAGCGCGGCCGCCGCCCGGCCCGCCTGCCCGGCGCAGTCCAGGAACACCTCGGCGGTGCGGGCCAACTCCGCGTGGGTCGGGGCGAGCAGGGCGCGTGCCGCCGGGTCCTCCCCCGGCTCCGCGGCCGCCAGCGCGGACAGCATCCGGTACGGGCCGATCTGCGACCACCGGGCCACCGGCCCGAACCGCGGCTGGGCCGCAGCCGCCCGGGCCGCCGCCGCGGCCTGCTCCCAGCCCTCGGCCAGCCGGGCCAGCGCCGCCACCGGCTCGGCGATCCCGGCCGCCGGTCCGGACACGGCGGCCGGGGACGCGCCCGCGCCCCCCGCGGCTCCCACGCCCCCCGCGGCTCCCACGCCCCCCGCGGTACGCGTACCCTGCGCCCCCCGCTCCGGTGCGGGCGTCCGCGCCGCGGCGGAGGCGGTCGCGTGCGCAGCCGCCGCCGTCCTCGCCCCGGCCGGAGCCGCGGCAGTACGACCGCCCCCGCCGCTCCCCGGACCGGTCCCGGGCGGGAGCAGCCGGGCCGCCACCGCCTCGGCCGGGGCGAGGACGTCCGCCGAGCGCAGCCGGACCAGTACCGCCAGCGCCTGGTCGGCGGCCCCCGCCGGGGGAGCCCCCTGGCCCGGCCCCCGCCCCGGAACCACGCACACCGCGGCCGCGCCCGGCACCGAGGTCGGGGCCTCGCCGGACCACGGGGTCACGCACACCACCGCGTGCGGCCCCTCCGCGGCGGGCCCCAGTGCCGTCCGCAGCGCGGCCACCGCCATGTCCTGCGGCCAGCCCCGCCCGGCCGTCAGGACCGTCAGGAACTCCCGGGACAGGTCCGCCCCGGCCTTCGCCTCCCGCGCGAGCAGGATCCCGATCCGGTCGGCCACCTCCATGGCGGCGGCCAGCGCGTCCGGCCCCGGGCCGGGCTCCCGGTCCAGCAGCCACACGTAGCCCTGGACGATCCCGCGGTAGCGGACCGGCAGGCAGATCCGGCCCCGGAAGACGCCCGCGTCCGGCGCCGCCGGGATCCGCACCGGGCCCGTGGCCCGGGCGATGCCGAAGCCCTCGAACCAGGACCGCACGGCCGCCGTCGACTGGCGGGTCAGGATCGAGCGGGTGCGCACCGGGTCCATGGCGAGGTCGTCGTCGCTGTCGTGCGCACCGAAGGCGATCAGACGGAAGTCCCGGTTCTCCAGTGTTGCCGGGGCGCCGAGCAGCTCGGAGATCTCGTCCACCAGGTCCTGGTAATCGCCTTTCACCCGGACATTCTCCCACCACAGACCACGGTCTTCAGACACATGTATGAGATCGCGGCCACGGATGCGTGACAGCTGTCGATGGCCGAGGATCGGGTCCATCCTTAGGTTTCACGGTGGTTTCACTTGCGTTTTCCTGACGGCCTCCGCGCCCATCCGACCGGGTGGCGGACGCCTGCTTCTGCCACCTGTTGGAGGTGCCCCGTGCTGGGTCCCGCGATCCTCGCCGCTTCGCGCAGCGACAAGATGCGCCGAATCGTCTCTGCCGCCCCGGTGACCAAGCCCGTGGTGACCCGGTTCATCCCCGGCGAGACGGTCGACCAGGTCATCCCGATCGTCGAGGACCTGGCGCGCAAGGGGCTCGAGGTCACCCTCGACGTCGTCGGCGAGGACATCACCACGGTGGAGCAGTCCTACGCCGCCCGTGACGCCTACCTGGAGCTCATCGGCCGGCTGAAGGAGCTGGAGCTGGGCGAGCGGGCCGAGATGTCGGTCAAGCTCTCCATGTTCGGCCAGGCGCTGGAGGGCGGCCACGAGCTCGCCCTCGCCAACGTCCGGCCGGTCGTCGAGGCCGCCGCCGCGATCGGCACCACCGTCACCCTCGACGCCGAGGACCACACCACCCTCGACTCGATGTTCGCCATCCACGAGGAGCTGCGGAAGGACTTCCCGCAGACCGGCTGCGTCATCCAGGCCTACCTCTTCCGCACCGAGGCCGACGCCCGGCGCCTGGCCGCCAACGGCAGCCGCGTCCGGATCGTCAAGGGCGCCTACAAGGAGCCCGCCGAGGTCGCGTACCAGGACAAGGCCGAGATCGACAAGGCGTACGTCCGCATCCTGAAGACCCTGATGGAGGGCGAGGGCTACCCGATGATCGGGTCGCACGACCCGCGTCTGATCGCCATCGCGCAGGAACTCGCCTGGGCGGCCGGGCGCAAGCTGGACGAGTACGAATTCCAGATGCTGTACGGCATCCGCAGCGAGGAGCACCTGCGGCTCGCCGCCGAGGGCCACCGCATGCGCGTCTACACCGCGTACGGCACGGACTGGTACGGCTACTTCATGCGCCGCCTGGCGGAGAAGCCCGCCAACCTGCTCTTCTTCCTCCGCTCGATGATCACCAAGAACTAGGTCAAGGAGTTACCAGACCCATGGATGCTGTGACCCAGGTCCCCGCGCCGGTCAACGAGCCGGTTCACTCGTACGCCCCCGGCAGCGCCGAGCGCGCGCGTCTCGAGACCCAGCTCAAGCAGCTGTCCGAGAACCCGATCGACCTGCCGATGACGATCAACGGCGTCAAGCGGATGGGCGGCGGCGAGCGCTTCGACGTGGTCCAGCCGCACGACCACAAGTCGGTGATCGGCACCTTCGCCAACGCCACCCGGGCCGACGCCCAGGAGGCCGTCGACGCCGCCCTGGCCGCCGCCCCGGCCTGGCGCGCGATGTCCTTCGACGACCGCGCCGCGATCATCCTGCGCGCCGCCGAGCTGCTGGCCGGCCCCTGGCGAGAGAAGATGGCCGCGTCCACCATGCTGGGCCAGTCGAAGACCGCCCAGCAGGCCGAGATCGACACCCCCTGCGAGCTCGTCGACTTCTGGCGCTTCAACGTGCACTTCGCCCGCCAGATCCTGGCCGAGCAGCCCGTCGCGAACTCCGCCGGTGTGTGGAACCGCAGCGACCACCGCCCGCTCGAGGGCTTCGTGTACGCGATCACCCCGTTCAACTTCACCGCCATCGCCGGCAACCTGCCGACCGCCCCCGCCCTCATGGGCAACGTGGTCGTCTGGAAGCCGTCCCCGACGCAGACCCACTCCGCGGTCCTCCTCATGGAGCTCCTGGAAGAGGCCGGCCTGCCGAAGGGCGTCATCAACCTGGTGACGGGCGACGGCATCGCCGTCTCCGAGGTGGCCCTGAACCACCCCGAGCTCGCCGGCATCCACTTCACCGGCTCGACCAAGACCTTCCAGTACCTGTGGAAGACGGTCGGCAACAACATCGAGAACTACCGGTCCTACCCGCGCCTGGTCGGCGAGACCGGCGGCAAGGACTTCGTCGTCGCGCACCCCTCCGCGGACCGCGCCGTCCTGAAGACCGCCCTGACCCGCGGCTCCTTCGAGTTCCAGGGCCAGAAGTGCTCGGCGTCCTCCCGCGCCTACGTCCCGGCCTCCATCTGGAACGACGGCTTCAAGGAGGCCTTCGCGGCGGAGGTCGACGGCATCGCCATGGGTGACGTCCGCGACCTGACCAACTTCATCGGCGCCGTCATCGACGAGCGCTCCTTCGCGAAGAACAAGGCCGCGATCGACCGCGCCAAGGCCGACCCGACCTGCACGATCGTCGCGGGCGGCACCTACGACGACTCCGAGGGCTACTTCGTCCGCCCGACCGTCATCGAGTGCACCGACCCGGAGAACGAGGTCTTCACGACCGAGTACTTCGGCCCGATCCTCGCCGTGCACGTCTACGAGGACGACAGGTTCGACGAGATGCTCGCCCAGATGGAGTCGGTGTCCGCCTACGCGCTGACCGGCTCGATCATCGCCGGCGACCGCTACGCCGCCGCCGACGCGATGGAGAAGCTCCGCTTCGCCGCGGGCAACTTCTACATCAACGACAAGTCCACCGGCGCCGTCGTCGGCCAGCAGCCCTTCGGCGGCGGCCGCGCCTCCGGCACCAACGACAAGGCGGGCGCCGCGAGCAACCTCCAGCGCTGGGTCTCGACCCGCTCCATCAAGGAGACCCTGGTCCCGCCGACCGAGTACGGCTACCCCCACATGGGCTGACCGTCCTCGGCAGGGCCTACCGCCCCGCTGAACTCCCGCCCCCGCTCCGGTACCCCCAAGCCCGGAGCGGGGGCGGTATCCATTTCCGGGCCCGCCCGCCGGGCCGTGGCGGGTTCAGACCTCGACCAGGACCTGGGGCAGGGACTTGCGGATCAGGTCGGGGACCTCGCAGTCGTCGGCGGGATAGCCGACCGGGATCACGGCGAACGCCTTCTCGTTCTCCGGGCGGCCCAGTACGTGGGACAGGAAGCGCATCGGGCTCGGCGTGTGGATCAGGGCGGCCAGCCCCGACAGGTGCAGGGCGGTCAGGAGCATGCCGACCGCGATGCCGACCGACTCGTCCACGTAGTAGTGCTTGCGCTTCGCACCGTCGGGGCCGAGCCAGTAGCGCTGCTGGAAGACGACGATCAGGGCGGGGGCATCGGTGAGGTGGGTCTTGACCGCGTCCGTCCCGAGGGGACGCAGGGCCGCCAGCCACTCGTCGCCGAGGCGACCGTCGTAGGAGATCTCCTCCTCCTGCTCGGCCGCGGCCCGGATCTGCCGGCGCACCGCCGGATCCCTGACCAGGACGAAGGTCCACGGCTGCTGGTGCGCCCCGGACGGCGCCGTCGCGGCGCAGGCAATGGCGTCGCGGACGACCTGCTCGGGCACCGGGTCGCAGGAGAACCGGCGCACGGTGCGCCGCTCGTCCATCCGGGTGCGCAACTCGGCGGCGCGTGCCAGCGATTCGCTGCTCGGCATCCGCTCGGGCCGGTAGGCGACGGGCCGGTACGGCTCGCCGTGGGTCGGGGTCCACTGCTGGGCGGTAGGTGACATGGGGCGAGTGTGCCGAGCGGGGAACCGCACGGGCCAGGTCCGCGTCCCGGTCGATTGTCCGTTGTGTGGCGACAGGGGGGTATTGGCGGTGACGAGCACCGGCCGTTTCCTGGACTGGGAAGGCTGTTTCAACGTCCGCGAGCTGGGCGGGCTGGGGGAGGTGGCGCCGGGCCGGGCGGTCCGGGCCGACGCCCCGGACCGGCTCACTGCCCGCGGCTGGACCGCACTGGCCGACCACGGGGTGCGCACCGTCGTCGACCTGCGCAACGACGGCGAGGCGGAAGCGGACCGCGCACCGCGCCCGGCCGGGCTGCGGACCGTCCGCATCCCGCTCGACGGGATCGAGGACCGGGAGTTCTGGGACCGGTGGTGGGGGCGGCCGGGTTTCGGCACCCCCGCCTATTTCCGGCCTTTCCTGTCCCGCTTCCCCGAGCGCGTCGCCGCCGTCGCGGAGGCCGTCGCCGACGCCCCGCCCGGCGGTGTGGTCTTCCACTGCGGCCTGGGCCGCGACCGCACCGGCATCGTCGCCCTCGTGCTGCTGCGCCTGATGGGCGCGGGCCCCGAGGAGATCGCCGACGACCACGGACTGAGCGAGCCCCGGGTCCGTGCGCTGTACGCCGCGCGGGGGCGCTCGTACGACAGCACCGAGATCGAGGAGTACGTCGCCGGACTCGGGACGACCGTGCACCGGCTCGCCCTCGACTCCGCGCGGTGGCTCGACCCCGAGCCGTACCTGCGCGCGGGTGGCCTGAGCACGCCCGCGTTGCTGCGGTTGTGCCGGAGACTGGGGGGATGAGCGATACGCCGGTACGGCTCGCGCACACCTCGCAGTTGGGGGAGACCGAGCTCGACGCGATCAGGGAACTGCTCCGCGAAGCCTTCGACGGGGACTTCGGCGCGGACGACTTCGAGCACGCGCTCGGCGGCATGCACGCCCTGGCGCACGGCCCGGGCGGGGAGCTCCTCGCGCACGGCAGCGTCGTCCAGCGGCGGGTGCTGCATGCCGGGCGTGCGCTGCGCTGCGGCTACGTCGAGGCCGTGGCCGTGCGCCCCGGGGCGCGGCGGCGGGGCCTGGGCGGCGCCGTCATGGCGGCGCTGGAGGAGGTGATCGCCCGGGCGTACGTGCTCGGTGCCCTCTCCGCCTCCGACGAGGGGGCCGCGCTGTACGCGGGCCGCGGCTGGACGGTGTGGGCCGGGCGGCTCGGGGCGCTCTCGCCCGACGGGCCGGTCCGCCTCGCCGAGGAGGAGGGCTCGACGTACGTGTGGACGCCCGGGGGCGGGGCCCTGCCGGACCCCGCCGAGGGACTGTGGTTCGACTGGCGGGACGGGGACGTGCTCTGACCGCCCGGCCCGTTCCGCCCGATCGCCCGGTCCGGCCACAGCGCTAGCTGCCCGAGACGCTGGGGGCGCCGGTCTCGATGTGGCCGGTGTAGCGGCGCGACCAGGTGCCGTCGACGTCCGCGAGGATGGTGAAGTCGTACCAGCCGCCCGAGTACGCCACCGCGTTGAAGAAGTCCTCGCGGGAGGAGTTCGCCGGGACGGTGTACGTCCACGGGCCGTCCGTGCGGTAGGCGTTGGCCCGGATGGTGAAGGTGACCGGCGCTGCGGAGGTGTTGGTCATCTTGAACCAGACGGCCGTCTTGCCGGTGCCCTTCTCGACCGCGAAGCGGGCCGCGACCTCGATCGCCCGGCCCGCCTTCGACGCGTCGCCGATGAAGCGGCGCAGGAAGCGGTTCGGCCCGTACATGGAGATGTCGTACGTGCCGAGGCCGTTGCCGAGGCCGATGTTGAACCAGTCGGTGGCGGTGGTGCCCGGGTCGACCGTGTACTGCCAGGGCGCCGTGTCCCGGTGCTGGTGCGGGTGGATCGAGAAGTGCGCGGCCCGCTTGGCCTGCGCGCCCTGGTTGGCCATCGAGAACCAGGCGAGGATCTGGCCGGCCGGGCCGAACTCGAACCGGTCCAGGTTGCCGTTCACCTGGTACGGGAGCGCCCGCGCCGGCCGGGTCCCCGGCTCCTGCGAGGGCTGCGCGTTGTCCTGCGGGACCGGGTTGGGCAGCGGGCCGCAGGTCTGCTGGCCGATCACCTTCGTGGTCGCGGGAAGACCGGAGGGGACCCCGCGGACCGGGCGGGCGAAGTCGAAGACGCCGGTGAGGTCGCCGGTCACCTTGCGGCGCCAGTCGCTGATGTTCGGGCAGAGGGCCGGGGTGCCCAGCGCGGTCGTCCACGTCTCCATGAAGCGCAGGACGGAGGTGTGGTCGAAGACCTCCGAGCTCACCCAGCCGCCGCGGGTCCACGGGGACATGACCAGCATCGGCACCCGGAAGCCGAGCCCGATCGGCACGCCGTCGAGGTACTCGCCCGGGGTCCCCGGCGGGGCCACGGGCGGCGCGACGTGGTCGAAGAAGCCGTCGTTCTCGTCGTAGTTGAGGAACAGCACGGTGGAGTCGAAGACCTCGGGATCGGCTGCCAGCGCCCGGTAGACCAGGTCCACGAAGTGCGCGCCGTCCCCGGGCGGGGCGTACGGGTGCTCGGAGAAGGCCTCGCTGGCCACGACCCAGGAGACCTGCGGCAGGGTGCCGGCGACGACGTCGGCGCGGAGGGCGGCGGCGATGTCGTCCGGGGTGGAGCCGGTGACCTTGGGGACGGAGCCCATGCCGCGGTCCCACAGCGGGTCGCCGGGCCGGGCGTCGGTGAACCGCTTGAAATAGGCCAGACCGTTGTCCCCGTAGTTGTCCTGGGCGTTCTGGTAGACCTTCCAGCTCATGCCGGCCCGCTGGAGGGCCTCCGCGTACGTCTCCCAGGTCAGGCCGGACTCCTCGCCGCCGTCCTTGCTGGACGCGTCGATCTTCCCGCTCCACAGGAAGGTGCGGTTCGGGCCGGTCGCGCTGAGCGCCGAACAGAAGTACGCGTCGCAGATCGTGTACGCGTCGGCGAGGGCGTGGTGGAAGGGGATGTCGCCGCGGTCCAGGTAGCCCAGGGTGCGGACGTTGCCGACCCCGGTCACCCACCCGTCCATCCGGCCCTTGTTCCAGGCGGCGTGCTGCGAGGTCCAACTGTGCGGGAGGTCTCCGTTGCACTGGGCGAGGGTCTCGCCGTCCACACCGCCGGCGGGCGGTGTGGCGCTGAGCTTCCACGGGTACTGGCGGCCGACCCAGTGGGGCTGGTTGAAGGTGCCCCAGCCGCCCGGGATGTTGCCGGCCGCGCGGTCGCCGAACCCGCGGACCCCCTTCAGCCTGCCGAAATAGTGGTCGAAGCTGCGGTTCTCCTGCATCAGGACCACCACGTGCTTCACATCGGTGATCGTGCCGGTCGCCGCGGCCGCGGCCGCCGTCGCCGGAACGGCCGAGGGCAGGGCCGCCCCGGCCACCAGCCCGGCGCCGATACCCACGAACCCTCTGCGGCTGATCGGTGTCACTGGCTCCCCGCCTCCAACTCCCGTGCCCCGTCGGCACATCGACGGACAGGGTGGCGGCGGCCGCGCCAAAGGTCCACAGCCGTGCGGCAATCAGTCGGTGAACATCCGGGCGAGCGGTCTCAGCTGTCGAGACGGACCAGCATCTTGCCCGTGTTGTCCCCGTGCAGCATCCCCAGGAAAGCCTCCACCGTGCGCTCGATGCCCTGGACAACGGTGGTGTCCGTGCCGATGCGGCCGCTGCGCAGGTGCGGGACGACGAACTCTTCCAGCTCCTCCTGGAGATTGGTGTGGTGGCTGACCAATACCCCTTCGAGGCGCAACGACTTGTGCACCACCTCGAAGAGGTTGCGCGGTGCGGCGGGCGAGCGGTCGCCGTTGTACGTGGAGATGGCGCCGACCCAGGCGATCCGCCCGAACTCGCGCAGCGACCCGATCGCGCCCTCCAGGTGCTCCCCGCCCACGTTGTCCACGTAGACGTCGATGCCGTCGGGCGCCGCCTTCGCCAGCTGCTCGCCGACCGGCCCGTCGTGGTAGTCGAAGGCCGTGTCGAAGCCGAGCACCTCGGTGAGGTGGCGGACCTTCGCCGCGGAGCCCGCGCTGCCGATGATCCGGCGGGCGCCCATCAGCCGGGCGAGGTGCCCGACCGCGGTGCCGACGCCGCCCGCCGCGGCCGAGACGAAGAGGTCCTCGCCCGCGCGCAGGGCCGCGGTCCGGGTGAGGGCGGCGTACGCCGTCAGGCCGGTGCCGCCGAGGATGCTCAGGTACGCCTCCAGCGGGACCCCTTCGTACCGGCGCAGCAGGCGGGTGCCCTCGACCCCGAGGGTGACGAGCGCGTGGGTTCGCCAGCCCTGGCGGTGGAAGACCAGGTCGCCCTCGCGCAGCCCCGGGTCGCGGGAGGCGAGCACCCGGCCCACCGAGCGGCCCTCCAGCGGGGTGCCGAGCTCGAAGCCGCCCTCGCCGCCGTCCATCAGCCCGCGGTGGTACGGGTCCACGGAGAGCAGCAGGTTCTGCACCAGCGCGGTGCCCGGGGCCGGTTCCGGGACCGCGGTGCGGACGAGCGTGAAGTCGGAGGCGGTGGGAAAGCCGGTGGGGCGGGCGGTCTGGTGCACGGCGTAAGCGGTGTTCTCGGTCATGGGAAGGACCGTACGGAGGAATCCCGGGGCCCGGCAGAGGGTTGCGATCATGTAAGCCGCAGATCCATGAAACCTGCTCATACGACGAGGTGGGAGCCCCCATGACAGCAGCCGGACCGGCCGAACTCGCCCCGCGCGAACTGCGGGTCCTGGTCGCCGTCGCCGAGACCGGCGGCTTCTCCGCCGCCGCCGTACGCCTCGGCCTCACCCAGTCGGCCGTTTCGCACTCGGTGCGCGGCAGCGAGGCGAAGCTCGGCGCAGTCCTCTTCGAGCGCGGGCGGGCCGGCGCCTCGCCCACGGCCGCGGGGGAGCGGGCCGTGGCCCTCGCCCGGCGGATCCTCCGGCTGTACGAGAGCCTCGGCTCCGAGGTGCGGGCGGCGGTGGGGGCCGCCGGCGGCGTCGACCCCGGCGCCCTGCGGGGGGTGCTGCGCATCGCGGCCTTCCGCAGTGCGGCCCTGCACCTGCTGCCGCCCGCCCTTGACCGGCTCACGGCCCGGTACCCCGGCATCCGCCCGGAGGTGCGGGTGGTGCGCGAGCTCGGCGCCGGCACCGCGGGGGAGGTGGCGGCCGGCCGCGCCGACCTGGCCGTCGCCACGCTGAACGCGGACGGCTCCGGGCTGCCGCCGGGCCTGCTGAGCGGGGTGCTGGTGGAGGAGGCGTACGCCCTGGTCCATCCGGCGGGCCACGCCGACCCGAGGTCGTTGCCCCTGCTGGACTGGGACGAGAACTGCGGCTCGTACACCCGTGCGTGGTGGCGGGCCCAGGACTGGATCCCCTGCGCCACGGTCAAGGCGGAGGACGACGGGATGGTCCTCACGATGGTGGGGCGCGGGCTCGGCATGGCGATCATGCCCGAGCTGTCGCTGCGCGAGGCGGACGACTGCGTCGGCATCACCGATCTGGGCCCGTCGAGGCCGGTGAGGCACGTGGGATACGTCACTGCCCCGGAATCCGCTGCCACTGTCGCTGTAAGGGCTCTGATCAGGGAACTCCGCTCCGAGAAGGCCTGAAACCGGATGCCCGAGGAGATCCTTTCACGGGGGTGCGCGTCTCAGATAGTAGGAAGTCCGAGTAATTGCGGAGACATCCAGCGGGACCTGCCCTAGCGTTGTAGGAGCCGAACGTCTCGCTGATCAGGCGAATGGCGGCCGACGACGCGCGCCCCCGGCAGGCAACCCCTGCGGCGCAGCGCCCCCGCCCTTTCCGGCGCCTTGAAGGAATCCCTCGTGCGGCCCCCTCGTGCCGCGATCTCAAGGAGTCGATCACCATGACGAAGACCTCCCCCGCCTCCGTCCGCCGCGTCCGCCGCTCCACCACGGCCGACGCCGACCGCAAGAACGCCGCCGCCGCCCTGCAGCGCGCCCTCGACCGCCGCGACAACGGCGGCTCGACCGGCCACTGAGACGACCCCGGCGGACCCATCCGGGCGGGGGCGTATTGCGTCCACATGGTGGACGCAATATGTCTGAAGCTTGGGACAGGGAGTACGGTTCCGACATGTCGACCAGCATCAATCTCGCAGTGATCCCCGGTGATGGCATCGGCCAGGAAGTCGTGGCTCAGGGCCTCAAGGTCCTTACCGCGGTCCTGCCGCAGGATGTGAAGCTGGAGACCAAGGAGTACGACCTCGGCGCCCGCCGCTGGCACCGCACCGGTGAGACCCTCCCGGACGCGGAGCTGGAGGAGCTCAAGCAGCACGACGCGATCCTGCTCGGCGCCATCGGCGACCCGTCGGTGCCGTCCGGCGTGCTGGAGCGCGGCCTGCTGCTCAAACTCCGGTTCGCCTTCGACCACTTCATCAACCTGCGCCCCTCGAAGCTCTTCCCGAACACGGCCACCCCGCTCGCCGGCCGCCCGGAGATCGACTTCGTCGTGGTCCGCGAGGGCACCGAGGGTCCGTACACCGGCAACGGCGGCAGCCTGCGCACCGGCACCCCCGCCGAGGTGGCCACCGAGGTCAGCGTCAACACCGCGTACGGTGTCGAGCGCGTCGTCCGCGACGCCTTCGAGCGGGCCAACGCCCGCCCGCGCAAGAAGCTGACGCTGGTGCACAAGAACAACGTCCTCGTGTACGCGGGCCACCTGTGGAAGAACACCTTCGACAAGGTCGCCCGGGAGTACCCCGGGGTCACCACCGACTACCTGCACGTCGACGCCGCGACGATCTTCTTCGTCACCCAGCCCGAGCGCTTCGACGTCATCGTCACGGACAACCTCTTCGGCGACATCCTCACCGACCTCGCCGCCGCCGTGACCGGCGGGATCGGCCTGGCCGCCTCCGGGAACATCAACCCGACCGGCGCCTTCCCGTCCATGTTCGAGCCCGTCCACGGCTCCGCCCCGGACATCGCCGGCACCGGCAAGGCCGACCCGACCGCGACGATCCTCTCCGTCGCCCTCCTGCTGCGCCACCTCGGCCACGAGGAGCGGGCCGCCCGTATCGAGGACGCCGTCTCCGCCGATCTCGCGGAGCGCGACGACACCTTCCGCACGACCGACCAGATCGGCGACGCGATCGCCGCACGAGTAGCCGGCTGACCCGGCAGCTCCACCCAGGAAGCCGCCGGGTCGCGCGACCGACGCACCCGGCGGCTTTTCCTGTGCGGCCCCGGGTGCCACCATCTCCCCTGGGCCGCACACTCCCCGCTTCACCGCGGACGGCTCGCGCGCGATAATCGAACGCGAGACCGCGGAATGCGGGGAAGCTCGGACGTCCTGTACGCCGTGAGCGCGGTCCGCCATACACAACCGGTGAAGGACATGCACTCATGACGATGCCCACGATCGAGCTCAAGCCCTCCTCGAACCCGCTGTCCGACGCGGAGCGCGAAGCGATCCTGGCCGCCCCCGGCTTCGGCCGCCACTTCACCGACCACATGGTGACGATCAAGTGGACCGAGGGCCGTGGCTGGCACGACGCAGAGCTGGTCCCGTACGCACCGCTGTCCATGGACCCGGCGAACATGACCCTGCACTACGCGCAGACGATCTTCGAGGGGCTCAAGGCCTACCGCCAGCCCGACGGCAGCGTCGCCACCTTCCGCCCGGAGGCCAACGCCGAGCGCTTCCAGGCCTCCGCCCGCCGCATGGCGATGCCGGAGCTGCCGACCGAGCTGTTCATCGCGGCCTGCGACGCGCTCATCAAGCAGGACAGCGCGTGGGTGCCCTCCTCCGGCGAGGCCTCCCTCTACCTGCGGCCGTTCATGTTCGCCACCGAGGTCGGCCTCGGCGTCCGCCCGGCCAACGAGTTCCTCTTCATGGTCATCGCCTCGCCCGCCGGCGCCTACTTCGCCGGCGGCGTCAAGCCCGTCTCCGTCTGGCTCTCCGAGGAGTACGTGCGCGCGGTCAAGGGCGGCACCGGCGCCGCCAAGACCGGCGGCAACTACGCCGCCTCCCTCGTCGCCCAGGCGCAGGCCGCCTCGCACGGCTGCGACCAGGTGGTCTGGCTGGACGCCGTCGAGCACCGCTGGATCGAGGAAATGGGCGGCATGAACCTGTACTTCGTGTACGGCGACCGCATCGTCACCCCCGAGCTGACCGGTTCGCTGCTGCCGGGCATCACCCGCGACTCGCTCCTCGCCATCGCCCGCGACCTCGGCTACACGGCCGAGGAGGGGCGCATCTCCACCGAGGACTGGAAGCGCGACAACGAGAACGGCACCCTGACCGAGGTGTTCGCCTGCGGCACCGCCGCCGTCATCACCCCCGTCGGCTCCGTCAAGTCCGCGCGCGCCGACTGGACCCAGGGCGACGGCGAGCCCGGCGAGGTCACGATGAAGCTCCGCAAGGCCCTGCTGGACCTGCAGACGGGCCGCGCCGAGGACACCCACGGCTGGATGCACCCGCTCGGCTAGACCGCGGGCACGACCGCGCGCGAAGGGGCCCCGGCCGGTCCTTGGGTTCAAGGGGTCGTCGCAACACCGCCTGGTTTCAGGTGGTGAGTAGATCACGTAGACGCTCGGCTGGGGTATCCCAGTCGAGCGTTTTGCGTGGGCGGCCGTTGAGTTCCTGGGCGACGTGTTCGAGGTCTTCGGGACTGTGGACGCTCAGGTCGGTGCCCTTGGG